>JANOZA010000736.1:0-9247 GCA_031429155.1 Verrucomicrobiota bacterium
CGCTCCACCCGCCTGGAGGGGTATCGCGTTGCTGCTGCCTGAATGGCCTGAGCCATCATTCGCCGTCAGCACCGGCATTCCCGGAGCACCGGAGAGCGTAATGCTGCCCGTCCATTTGAGCGGATCGAACTCCGTCGAAACTACAGGGGTGAGCCGCACACCTGCAGAGCCTGAAAGCCCCAGCGTCACCGTGCCAGAGAACGGGACTGGATTGCCAAAGCTGTCGCGGGTTCTCACCGTGACGGGGAATGGCACACCGACAAGCTGCGGGCCGCTGATGGCGTCGAATGTGAAACCGGCGAGCGGCCCTGCTGGCGGGACGAAAAACTCCCAAACCGGTCCAGTCATCGCAGCGCCGCCACGAAGCGAGGTGACCTGCCAAAAGTAGCGAGTGCCGGGAGTGAGTCCGGCCAGCGCGAGTGCTGGCGAAGAGACGTTCTGCGCCTGCACTGCGCTGAGGTCGGCGGAAGTTCCGATCTTCACGTCCCATGTAAGGCTGCCATCGCCGGCGGTGGGCACTGAGATGCCGTCGAGGTGCACGTGGAGGCTGGCGCCGGCGGCGGAGCGCAGACGGAAACTGATCCGGACCATGCGGCCACGGAGCACGTGGAGGTCGGCGGTTTGTGGAGTCCAGCCCTGAAGAAGCGGCTGCCCCGGCGCGGTGGAGAAAAGCTCCACAGGCAGGGCGCCTGGTGAAGTCAGGTCGAGCACGGTCACTTTGAAATCATGCGTGGCGCTGAAGTCCGCCGCGAGATTGCGGATGCGGTGAGTCCAGCGAAGTTCCGGTGCCGGGCCATCGGGTGGAAGCAGAATATCCTGCGCTATCTCCAGGGTCATGGCTCCCTCACCGAGCAACGCCAGCGAGCGCGTCCCCTGGAGCGGCGGAATACCGGGCTCCGGACCCGGCGGCTCCACCGTGCCGTCATTCATCATAAAGGCCGTCCCCGGTCCCGTCACCTTCCAGCCGGACAGATCGCCGCGCTCGAAACCGCCGTTCACCACGCGGTCATCGCCGCCGCTGTCCCACGCAAGATCGGTCTCCAGCGGATTGTTGGCCGACAAATGCGGCGGACGCGGATTGAAGGCCGCTGGCACGGCGTCATCGTCATGGAATGGGACCGGGAGTGTGCCTTCCAGGAACCCTGGGGCATTTGCCGTGAGCTGGACGGTGCTGAGCGACTCTGCGAGGGCATCATCCACGGCAGTGAGCGCAATGAGCGCCGTCGTTTGTCCCGCCGGGATCGTCACACTGTCCGGCACCGTGAGCGAGGTTGTCGCTGTGGACGCAAGACTCACCGTGACTGCAGTGGAAAACTTTCCGCTCAAGGAAACCTCCGCCGCACCCGTCAGGGTCCCGTCGCGCTCATTGACCAATGGGACGCGCATGCGCATACGGAGCTGCGTGTCCTCGTCATCGGTGATTAGCAGTGCGCTCTGTCCGGTCGTCCAGTTGGTTACTGTCGCGGTCACCACCGCAGTGCGGCCGCCGTCAATGTCGTCATTGCCGGTAACGTCCAAGTCGAAGGTCACCGAGGAGGCTCCCTGGGGGATCGTCACCGTGGCCGGTACGCGCAAATCTCCGGGGCGGGAACTTGTCAGGCCTATTGACACAGGGGCATCCACCGGCTGGGGCACGCTTACCGTGCCCTGGCCGGCGAGAAAGCTGGCGCTTTCCGTCACGCTTGCAGGCAGCGCCACGGCGAGCGCGGCGCTTTCATTGTCCTCAGCGAGGATGGTCCCGGAAGTGGCAACGAACGCTGCACCCCCGGTGACGGATGCCCCGGTGCTGATGGAAACCGGCCGGCTGCCGTCGAGCAGCGCGTCATCCAGGGCGATGATGGGAAACGTCGCCGACGTCTGGCCTGCCGGAATTGTCAGGCTGGCGGGCACACTGATTTGTGCAGGGTCTGAGGAGGTCAGGTTCACGGTCACGGCCTGCTGGCGTGCCATGGAGAGAATAACCGTTCCCTGCACGGCGCCGCCGCCCTCTGCAGCTGAGGAAGGCAGCGCGATGGCCATGCGCCGGGATGGTGTGCCGGTGAGTTCGATGTCATCCAGCCCAAAGCCGTCAGAGGAAATCGGAAGGTCGTCGTAGTGATTGAACCGGATGCGAAAGGCCGCGGTATAGCTGATGTCGAGTTGTGCCAGCGCCGCGTCCAGATCCACGGTGAATTTCCGCCAGCCGGTGCTCAGATTGCGGAGCGGCTGGACTTCGTACCAATGGATGCCGTCATCGGAAATGGCGACTCCGTCAAAGTCCGCGCCTCCCTGGAAGGGCGTTGCCGGCGGGCCGTGGGCATCGTCGCTGTAACTGTAGAGCCAGAAGTTGAGCACCACATTATCGTAGCCGGCGAGGTCGGTGGAGAGAGTCATCTCATTGCGGCCAAATCCGCCGTCCTCCGCGGCATCCATCGTGAGAAGCCTGGTTCCGCTGTGGGGGCCGGTGGAGGAAGTGCGGGTGCGGGCGCTGCCGGTCCCGGTGATTTTCCAGTAGGGCTGCAGCGGTCCTTCGAATCCCTCGCTGAACGGCAGCGGAGCAAAACTTTCCACCGTGAGCGGCGCCTCACGGCGTTGAGTGAGGCCGCTGGTGATGTTTCGGAAAGTCACACCGCCATCGTATGTGCCGAGAGGAAATGTTCCCGCTGCCGCGGACGTTGCGCCATTGATGACCGTGCTCGCGCCAGGGGCGAGGGTGCCGGAGGTGGGTGTGTAGGTGATCCAGTCCGGAGCGCCCTGGGAGGACCACGTGATCACCCGCGTGTCGTAGTTTGTCACCGTCCACGTCCAGGATGCCGGAGCGAACGGGCCGCCAGCGCGTCCCGTAATGGCAACCGGGGCCGAGGGCGAGACGGACATTTCGCCGGCTAGCAGCAGTGCCGCCGGGACATTGAGCTGGCCACCGGTCACGGTCTGTCCGGCCATGGCCGCGTTTGGAGCCGCGCTTTGCAAAATGATTTCGCGGATGCGGATATGGGAAAGGCTCGGCTTGAACGACTTCACCAGCGCACAGGCACCGGCGACGTGAGGGCAGGCCATGCTGGTGCCGCTTTTCAAGCCATAGAGACCGCCCGGGAGGGTGCTGAGAATGTCCGAGCCCGGTGCCCCTAGATGGACCTTCGTCAGTCCCCATGCGGAGAAATAACTGCGGGCACCGAGACGGTCGAGCGAAGCCACGGTGATCATGTTTGGCCGCGCCCATGCGCGCGGGTGATCCACCACGACATCAGCGTCCACCGCGTCGTTTCCACCTGCGCAAACAAAGAGAACGCCGGCGGTGTCCGCAGCGTTGATGGCATCAAGCAACGGCTGCGACGGCGTGCTGCCAATGTGCCAGGAATTGCTCGTGAGAGCCACGCCCATGCGGGTGCAGTAGGCCACCGCCTCCGCGGCATCCGAGGCACTGCCAAAGCCGGAATCGGCGATCCATTTCGCGCCGATAATCTTCACCTGCCAGCAGACGCCAGCCACGCCTTCGCCATTGTTGCCCACTGCTCCGAGGGTGCCGGAGCAATGCGTGCCGTGCGTGTAAAAGTCGTCCGGCTCGTTGTCATCCTCGGCGAAATCCCATCCGCGGATGTCGTCAATGTAACCATTGTTGTCGTCGTCCACACCCGCCTGACCCGTGGCCTCTGCGGAGTTGATGTAGGCATTCGCCGCGAGATCCGGATGGGTGTAGTCGAAGCCGGTATCCACGACTCCGACGAGCACACTGTGACTGCCGGTGTGAATGTCCCAGGCCTCCGGGGCATCCACGTCGGCATCCACGGTGCCGCCGTTTTGGCCCGTGTTATGCATTCCGAAAAGCTCGTCCATTCGCGGATCGTTCGGCAAAGCTGCAGGCCAGCCGATGGGGTCGGCCTCGGCATACTGCACCAGCCCGCGATCCGCCGAAAGCGCGGCAGCTTTTTCGCGCACGGTGTCGAGCCCGGCGTTGGCAAAACTCACCAGCCACACACCGGTGACGGGCAGCTTCCGGCGAACGGTGCCGCCCAGTTCACGGATGCGCGCTTCGACTTCCACATCCTCGCGCCCCGCCACTTTTTTGAGCACCAAATGATCGCCCGCCAGCGCCTCCTGCCTCACCACCACACCGCCGCGGATGGTTTCCTGCACCAGCAACACAGGGTACTTGTAGTCCTCTTCGCGGACCAGTCGCTCGCGCTTTACGGTTATGGCATCTTCCGCGTTCTCGCGTACGGCCAGCGTGACGGCTCCGGGAAAGTGATCCACAACATTGTCATCGCGGGTGTCAGCGGGAAGTGTGCTGACGGGTGCCAGAGCTGATTTTGCTGACGCCTCCTTCGCTGGTGGCGCGGCGGCCAGGAGGGAACTTAGAGCGAAGGTGAATGCCGGAAGCGCAATGCTTCTGGCCCGAGTGGAGTGGAGGGACCGCGTTTTCATGGGTGGCTAAGCTTGCCGAGGCTGCCAGCGGGCCGGGAATTAGCAAGCGCGCCGCAGGTGGAACCGCCACGAAAAGGGCGGAGCGCAGACGGACGGAAACCCTGGCGATTGTCAGGGAGTGACCGTCGCCTTGAGGCGGAGAAACAGCGGTCCCGCAGCGGCGACCCGTGCGGTGACGGTGGCATCCGGGTTGCTCGTCAACTGCGCTGCGGGCACCTCCGTCCAGTCGGTGAGGTTAGGAGATTGCTGGCAGGTAAGAGAGGCATAGACGGTGCTCTCAAAGCGTGGTCGCCAGGTCAGCGTGTAGGCGGCGGCAGCGGCGTCGTAGCCGGGTTGAGGCATCGCGGGAGCAGCGCCGGTGAGCGGGTCGTTACCGGCGAGCAGCCACTCCATAATGTTGAAGAGACCATCCTCATCCGGATCGTCCAAAGGAGCCCTTTTCTGTGCAGGCACACCCGCCGCGATCAGGAAGTCATCGTAGCCTTTCTTTACAGACAGCCCCAGAACATCCTCCAGGATCTCGCGGTCGCTGAGGACCGGAGAGTTGCTGAAGTTTGCCGGGTACTTTGTCCGCAGAGCCGCGTGGACGGTCTGCGCCAAACGAGCCTGCATGGTGGACGTAGGGTGAAAGCCGTCGTGAGAAAAAATGTAGAGGTTGTGATCCGAGACGGGGGCTGCTGCCGTGAAGGTGTCGCTGGCATTGAGAAAGGTAACTCCACCGATGTCGGTGGTGCCGGTGATGAGTTTCTTTGTCAGGGGATACAAGTCCACCCACGCGCCGCCGAGAATGGTTTCGGTCCAGACTTTGAGTTCAGCGTTCAGCGTTTCGAGGGCGGTGGTGATCCGCCCGGTGCGCACGGGATCGGTGGGCCAGAATTGCTTCACGTCCGGCGTGCAGCCGACGTGGGGGATCGCACACACGGCGATGGGCAGCGCAGGATTCGCGGCCTTCATGTTGAGGGCGATCTCCTGGATATTGGACTTGATGGAGTCCATGAGCGGCTGTGGATTGCCGGCGCCGGTGCCGTTGCCGGAATAGATGGTTTGGTAGCGAATGGGCTGGCCTCCGAAGGTCGCGGAAGGATCAGTATTGCCGAAGCGGAGATCGTTGGCGCCGCACCAGATCACCGATGCTCCTGAAGTTGTCTGCAACTGCTGGGCAAGGCGCACGGGGAGTTCCTTCCACTGCGGAGCGAAGGCGATGAGCTGAGAAAGATCGGGGTCCGCGGTCAGCTCCGGGGAATCCGGGTTGGTGATCAGGAGTCGAAGCGTGCGTGCGGTGGCTCCGGGGATGGCCCAGTTGTACTCGTGCCCAAGGAGGCGAAGATCGGTCCAGAGGTTGAAGAGCGAATTGCGAAAAGCGCCGCTGTCAAAATGCGCATTGCGGCGGCTGTGCAGGATTTCCGCCCAGTTGCGCGCGTTCGGATTGGTCGTGTCTATACCGTCCACACTGGCGGCCGGCAGTCCGGGGAAGGTGATCTCATATTCTTTGGTGAGGCTGTCACCGATGACAGTGAGGTGCTCCACGGCGGCGGCGGGGAGGACCAGGAGCGGTAGGAAAAGCAGGGGCAGGGGGAATCTCATGGGTGCAGTGTAACGGTAGTGGAGCGCAGGGCAAGGCTGCCTGCGGCAGAGGCGCGGTGGTCCACCAACCCGGCGGCGGCATCGGCCTCCCCTGTCGAAAATGTCAGGCCTGCGTCCCCGGCCACGCCGGATTTCCTCGCCCGCGCACGTGCCATTTGGGGAGCGGCTCCCGCAGGTGAACCGCTCAGTGACTTGGTGAGTGAATCCCGCGGACACGCCCTGTGATCTATCTGGATACAGGCTGCCTCGTAAAGCTCTACTATCCCGAGCCGGACAGTCACCTCGTCGCCTCCCAGGTGGCCGGAAAGAGCATCTGCTACTCCCCGCTGCACGAACTGGAGTTCACCAATGCCCTTCATCAGAAAGTGTTTCGCGGCCAGGCTACCCCTGCCCAAGTCGCAGCAAAACATCATGGCGCAAACAGTTCGCCGAGGATATTCAGCACCGCCGTGGCCGTGACCCGGTCTATCCTGCCGAGACGTTTGACGAGCCGCGACTTGTCCACCGCGCGAATTTGATCCAGCGCGATCTCACCGGTTTTTCCCTGGAAAGTAACGGCAGGGCGCGTGGGCCAGCGGCGGCGCACGGTGGTCATGGGCGCGATGATGACCGTGGCCAGCGCATCATTCACGTCATCCGGCGAAACAATTACGCAGGGCCTCGTCTTCGCCGTCTCTGCGCCCTGAGCGGGATCCAGCGCGACCAGAAACACCGCGAACCGCTCGATCACCATTGCCACTCCTCCGCATCGAACTTGTTCTGCACCTGACGCGATTCCGCCAATTCGTCCGTGCGGGACTTCGGGCTGCGAAACGCCTTCGCCCAGCCTTCGCGCGGCTTGCGGCGGGGCTTCAGCAGCAGGCCCTCACGGGTCGTCTGCACCTCGAGTCCGTAAGGCCATGCGCCGGGGGAGAGTGATTGCGTCTTCATCAGACGACAGTCAGTCATGGTCCAGGCGGCGTCAAGAACAGCCAGCGTCCGTGAACTGCCGGGCCGGATCCCCGCGGCGAAAGTCATCCGGAGCGCCTCCCCTGTCGAAAAAGTCAGGCCTGCGTCCCCGGCCAGGAGGAACACCTCCCGCATCGTTTCAGCAGGAATACGTCAGGCTCCTGAAAATGTGGTGTAATTACTGGTGTGGCCAGTTCTTCCAAGTTCTTCCACTGGTGTGGGCACTTGTTCCGCGCAAGCAGTTCAATACCAGCGTCTTCCTCCATTATTGGTGTGGCCCTCCACTCCATTATTGGTGTGGCCAGTTGTTTCTCTCCGCCTCCGCCCCGCGACCCTTGGCGGCCTCGCCACACCGAACAGATTACCGGAGACAAGTTCATGGGCATCTGAGCCCCCATTTGACCATTGGGAATGGAGGCCAGACTCGGCAGAACACCGCCCCAAGCAGTTCAGTGCCAGCGACTTCCTCAATTACTGGTGTGGCCCGTTGTTCCCGCTCGTCATGCCGACAGACAAGCACCTCATGGAGCGGCATGAACGCGGAAAAACCTTTTTGGTACTCCGGTTGACGGCGAAGCAACCGTAAATGTCCTAATGTCTCCGTTGCCCGCAATTGCAGGCAGGCCGGTATTAGCCCATGTCCCAGTCAGGCTATCCGAACGGAAAAGGGTGTAATTGCGGCCCGTGCTGGATGGGAATGTAAAGACGAGATTCCCGGCACTTGGGGTGACGCTGGTAATACGAAAAATACTGCCCGCATTTCCAGGGTCGGTCAGAGCGAGCCACTCGGCATTGTTGGACGCACCATCTCCGTCGAAATCAGCGGCAGGGGCGTGCGGCGCTACTTCCGTTATGGGAAGGACTTCCCAGATCCACGCCTCATAGGAACTGAATGTCCCGGCTTCATACGCACCGATATCCGCAGTTCCAATAATCGGGAAACCGCGCTGATCGGTGGTGGCGGTACTGGCGGGAGCAGCATTCCTTGCGGGGCTGCCAGGAAGAAGAGCCTTCGTCCGCGTGGTTCCTCCATAGGCCCCCAACGGAGCCAACAGGGCATTCCTAGGCGCGGCACCATTACCGACGATGTTGCCATTCGCGCCGCCCGTCACGGTGGATGACGTGCCGTTGCCGATCAGGCATTGCCTGGCGATCAGAGTACCATCCTGTTTCCACAATTCGGGTCCGATGCCCGTTACGGCTGTGTTGCCCGCCAAGATACAGGCATTAACCGTCACTGCGGGAGAATCGTAACAATCGAGCGCCCCGCCCCCATCTCCCCAGGTATCTCCGGTGGCGTGGTTCAGCGCAAAGGTGCAGTGGTTAATCTGCGCGCTCCCGGCCGAGATTACGGTCGCTCCTCCGTAGAGTGCTGAGTTGGCCGTCAGTGTGCAAGAACTCATCGTCAGCGAACCGAAAGCACTGCGGATCGCGCCTCCGCCTGCGGCGGAGTTATCAAACAAAGTGCATTGGGTCAGTGTCAAATTTCCGCCCCGTGAATAAATCGCGCCACCTGTCTGGGTGGCGACGTTGCCGAACAGGGTACAATGAACCAGTGTTAGATCGCCCCCGTTAACCCAAATGGCGCCGCCATGGAATGATGTACCGTGTGCGAGGGTCAGACCCCGCAGAACAAGGCTTACGTCGAGATTGATGTAAAACAGACCGTAGTCATTCGCCGACAGCGCGCCATCCACGGTGAGTCCGCCCGCCAAGCCGGTCGCGTCAATCGTGAGACCGTCAGGATCATCTACATCGATGACATCGTTCAACGCCACCGTGCCGCCCGAAAGTCCCGGCGCGAAAACAATCCTATCCGCGGCGGAATTGGCAGGCAATGCAGCATCACGCACCGCCTCACGCAGCGAAAGGCTCGTGCCGGACGGTGTGTTGAACTCGTCCACGAGGGTATTGACGGTGAATGTGGCTGCCAACGCGCTGGACGCGGGAAGGATACCGAAGAGGCATGCTCGGACAAGCGAGGTCAGTTGCATAAAAAAACGAATGAAGTCCTCCTGAAAGGAAATTGCTTTTCGCGGGTGGCGTCATTGGCGGGGCCGGGATGGGGGTGCGCGGGGGTCCGGGGGGAGAGAGGGGCGGAAGAAGGTTGAAATTCGAGGGATGAAGGATGAAACGCGCTGGCCATGCGGCTCTGGACTGGCCGTTTCGAAGGCTGAAGTGGATTGATGGCTCGATTCATGGTGAATTTACAATGAGCCCTGAGCATACCTTCCCCGCCCGCCGTGCCAAGGATTTTTTTCCTAAAAGGAATTTGCTTTTTGCGGGTAGCGTCATTGGCGGGACCGGGATCGGG
>JANOZA010000737.1:0-6267 GCA_031429155.1 Verrucomicrobiota bacterium
AACGTGGCGCTGCTCGACACGCTCGTCGCACTGCGCGACAAGGGGAACAGCCTGCTCGTGGTGGAGCACGATGAGGAAACGATGCGGCGCAGTGACTATATAATAGACATGGGTCCCGGCGCCGGGATGTTCGGCGGCGAGATCGTCGCGCGCGGCACGGTGAAGGAAGTGAGCAAGGACAAAAACAGCGTCACTGGCCGAGTGCTCGGCAAGCCCGTGGTGCATCCTTCGCGCGGTTCGCGCCGGAAACTGCCCGCATTGAAATCGAAGGAAGGCTGGCTGCGCGTGAAGGGCGCGTGCGCGAACAATTTGAAGGACGTGGACATCAGTATCCCCGCGGGCCGGCTCACGGTCATCACCGGCATCAGCGGCAGCGGGAAGAGCAGCTTCATGCGCGGCGTGCTGTTTCCGTCGGTGAGCGAGTCGTTGAAGCGCGGGAAGTCGCCGGCCTTCACCGCGTGCAAGGCGATCACCGGCATGGATCACATCGAAGCCGTCTATGAAGTGGACCAGTCGCCCATCGGCAAGACCAGTCGCAGCACGCCGGCCACTTATATAAAGGTGTTCGATGAAATCCGCGCCCTCTTCGCCGCGCTGCCTGCCGCCAAAATGCGCGGCTACACCGCCAGCCGTTTCTCTTTCAACACTGAAGGCGGCCGCTGCGAAGCCTGCACCGGCCACGGCGTCATCAAACACGAGATGGCCTTTCTCCCGACGAGCCACGTCCTCTGCGAAGAATGCAAAGGCCGCCGCTACAACGCGCCGACGCTGGAGATCGAATACCACGGCAGAAATATCGGCGACGTGATGAACATGACCATCAGCGAAGCCGCCGACTTCTTCGCCGCGCATCCGAAGATCGCGCGCACGCTGCGGCTGCTCGCCGACACCGGCACGGGCTATCTCAAACTCGGCCAGCCCAGCCCAACGTTGTCAGGCGGCGAAGCCCAGCGCCTCAAGCTCGTCGCCGAACTCAGCCGCGGCGTCGCCCGCACCGAAAACGCCCGCCTCCGCCGCAACCAAACGGTGAAAGGCAACCTCTACCTCATCGAAGAACCCACCATCGGCCTCCACCCCGCCGACGTCGCGCGGTTGGTGGATGTCCTCCACCGCCTCGTGGACGACGGCCACACCGTCGTCGTCATCGAACACAACCTCGACATCATGGCCGAAGCCGACTGCATCCTCGACATCGGCCCCGAAGCCGGCAGCGAAGGAGGCAGAGTCGTTGCCTTCGGAACGCCGGAGGAAGTGGCGAAGTCGAAGGAGAGCCGGACGGCGCCGTTTTTGGCGGGGGTGTTGCGCGATTAGACTTTCAGCGTCTCCAGTTGAAAACAGGACGAAGAGCTGCGGTGCCGGATGTACGGCAATTTCAAGGAGGCGCGACACTCTTGTCGCGCGCGCGTTCCATCGGCTGCCCGTTTCAGCCGGCGCGGGTGAGGACGCGGAAGAGGTGGGCGAATTCCTCGTCGGCATCGCCGGGAGTCTGCACCGTGGCGCGGATTTCGCGGCGGACGATTTCGCCGAAGCGCTGACGGAGGTTGAAGACCGCTTTGCGCGCGGAGGCTTCGGTGCCGCCGAGGGTGGCGGCGAGATCTGGATAGGGAGGCAGGCCGGAGCCGCCGGGGAGAGCGCCGTGGAGGGCGGTGAAAGTATCGGCCTGGCCGCGGGCGGTGTATTCTTCGCGGAGGAGGACGATGGCGCGGGCGATGAGTTCGCGTGCCCAGCGGCGGTCGTAGAGGAGTTCGGGATCGCCGGGTTCCTGGAGATCGGGGGCGTTCCTCAGGGCTTCAAGATCGCTGAGGGACACATGGGAAACGTCGCCGCCGCGTTTCTGCGCGGTGGCCCGGGTGTGCTGACGGGCCAGCCAGTTGCGCAGCGAGGCGAGGAGGTAGGAGCGGAACTTCGCGCCCTCGCGTTCCACGGTGGCGAAGAAGGGCGTGCTGAGAATGTGGAGAAAGAAGCCCTGCACATCGTCCGAAGCATCGTCGTGGGAGTGGCCGGAGCGGCGCAGGTAAAAGTAGAGCGGACGCCAGTAGGCGGCGGCGAGGTTTTGCAATGAGGCGTCATCCTGTCCGCGCCGCGCGGCGGAGATATCTTCCCAGGCGGTGTCCGGAAAGTGGTTGGGATGGGCCGGCAGCGGCTCGGGATTCATGCGGCGGTGGAGAGCGGAAAGAATGGCGTATCTTTTCAAGGCGCAGGCGGGAATGCCAGTCCGTTTTTTTCGTGCCGCAGGCACTGGGGAGTGGCGTGCCTATGGCCGCCATTTATAGATCAGCGCCGCAGGCCACTTCCAACGCGCGTCGCTTTGAAGTGCGCTTCGCGTTTATTTTCAAATGGCGGCTAAGAGCACGCCACTCCCCAGTTTTGCCGGGCGCCTTCGCACGCTCCCGGGCCATGGACGACGCTCCCAAATCCCAAAGCGGCTGCGCCGCACAGATTCTCTGGAACAACTGCCGCGGAATGTGCATGGAAGCAGTATTCGATGATACCGCCTTCACCTTCCCAACCTGATCCGCTCCACTGTCCTGAATGTGGCGGACTGCTGCTGGGCGGGTCGTGTGCGGCGTGTGCTTTCGCCGGTCTCCGGGAGGAGCGGACGGGACGTCCGGTGGCGGAGGCGGAGTTCGGGCGGTATTCGCTGCGGCGGTGCATTGCCCGGGGCGGGATGGGGATCGTGTATGAGGCGGCGGATGCGGAGCTGGACCGGACGGTGGCGTTGAAGGTGCTGCGCAGTGCGGCGTTTGCCGGCGCGGCGGAACTGGCGCGCTTCACTCTGGAGACGAAGGCGGCGGCGGCGCTGGACCATCCGCACATCGTGCCGATTTATGAAGTGGGCGAGGTGGACGGGCAGCCGTTTTTTACCATGAAGCTGATCGAAGGGCAGTCGCTGGCGGAGCGGTTGCGGGACTCGGGTCCGATGCGGGCCCGGGAGGCGGCGGCGTTGCTGGCACCGGTGGCGAGGGCGGTGCATCATGCACATTTGCGCGGGGTGCTGCACCGGGATTTGAAGCCGGGAAATATCCTCCTGGATGCCGCGGGGAAGCCGTGGCTCACGGATTTCGGGCTGGCGAAGTTCTCGACATCGGAGTCCACCCTGACGCTGACGAGCGACCACATTGGCACACCGCATTATATGTCGCCGGAGATGGCGGGAGGGCAGGTGCGGGAGAGTTCCGCGGCGGGCGATGTGTGGGCGCTGGGGGTTATTCTTTGGGAAATGCTCAGCGGGCGGACGCCGTTCACCGGGCACAGCGTGGTGGAGATTTTGCGGAACATCGTGGAGCAGGAGCCGCCGGTGCCATCGGAGTCTCTGCGACAAAATGCGGACCTGCTTACCATCGCGCGGCGGTGCATGGAGAAGCGCCCGCTGAACCGGTTGGCCTCGGCCGGTGTGATGGCGGATGAATTGGAGCGGTTCCTGCGCGGTGAGCCGATCCTCGCGCGGCCGGTGTCCGCCGGGGAGCGTTTTTTGAAATGGACACGGCGCAAGCCGCTCCATGCGGCCCTCACCGCGCTGGGGCTGATCTTTGTCATCGTCGCTGCGGCGCTCTGGCTGCGTGCGGAGCGGATCAATGGAGCGCTCTCTCAGTCCAATGACCGGCTGGGCCAGTCCAACGATCAGCTCAACGAATCGCTGCGCGTGGCCACGGCCACGAGGCTGGGCGGCGAGGCCCGGCTGCAGATGGAGGAAAGTCCGGACCTCGCCCTGCTGCTCGCAGCGGCCTCGGTGGAAATGCATGACGCCACGGGCGCACCGCGGACGGACTCCGTGGCGGCGCTTGCTGAGGTATTGCAGGAAGCAGGCGGACTGGACTGCACGCCGGTGCCCGTGGCCCCCGGTGGTGGCGAAGGCGAGACCATCATTGGCCGGCGGGAAATGGACCGCCTGGCCAGCGTCAGCCCGGACAGCCGCTGGCTGTTCACCCTCGCCGGCCCGAATTCCCAATTCCGAAACAAGCCGCTGCCGGTCGCGCTTTACGACCTGCGCGACACGGAAAATCCCGCGCCCGCGCGCCGCTGGACGCTGCCCCAGTCTGAGCACGCCACGGGCTACGCGCTCGCGGGCTGCTGGCTGGAGAACTCGCGGGAATTCATCGTCGTGGATTCTGTCGGCGCCGTGCGCCTCGTGGAAGCCGTCGCGCCGGAGATGTCAGGCCCGCCGGCGGTGCGCGAACTCGGTGCCATTCCGCCCCCGCCGGACAGCGAAGGCTTCAAGCTCTCCGAATTCCAGGTCGTGCCCAAACGCGAGCCCGGCGCGCCGGTGAGCGCCGTGCTCATCGCGGCGCGGTGGACCAAAGAGGATGCCATCATTCTCCAGCGCGTGGAAGCCGATGCCACCGGCGTGCGCGCCATCGCGTCCTGCCCTGTGGCCCATGCGCACAGCGGCGAGACGTTCTCCAGGCTCTCTCCGCGCGGACGCTGGCTGGTGGTGGCGGATGTTCACTACCAGCCCCAGCCGGCGGAGTCCGGCATCGGCGTGCGGCTTTACGATTTCGAAAACCTTGAGCATCCGCCACGGGCGCTCGCGGGCGATGCGGCGCTCGCGGCCCGGCAGTCGGAGGCGTCCGGCATTGTGCTTCACATGGACAAAGTGCTGCCTCTCTTTGGCAGTGCGCAGGAGGACGAGGACTTCGTCATCGCGCCGCAGGCCGGGCACGAACTCCGGCTCTACGACCTGCACGGCACCACGCCCGGCGCGGAATTGCCAGGCACACCCATTCCCGCCGAGCCAGGTTTTCTCTACAATGCGGCACTCTCCGCGGATGGCCGGATGCTGGCCGTGCGGCGCGGCGCGGGATCGCTCACGCTGCAGCGGCTGGCCGTGGCGGAAAAGGAATCGCCCGGCCTGCGCGTGCGGCTGGACGCGGCTCCGGCGCTCCAGGTTTCATGGACGGAAGGGACTCTCGCGCTGGCCTTCAGCCCGGATGGAAAGTGGCTGTTCAGTTCCGGGACGCAGCGTGCCGTTCACTTTTGGAAACTGGATGGCCTCACGCCGGGGCAAGCGCCGCAGCGGTTGCCGGGCAGCCCGGTTAGGATCGGGCACCTCCAGATGTCGCCGGACTCGCGCACGCTCGTCTCCGTGGGGAACCGCTGGGTCATGCGGCGCTGGCATTTTGACGGCAGCACCACCGGGGCCAATCCTCGCCGGATCGCCACTGGCGGCGTGGGCGTGCGGGAGATTGAAATTTCCCCCGATGGCGAATGGATGGCCTGCGCCGGCGAGGGGGATCTCGCGAGCGGGTCCGGGACTGCGGACGGCTGGGTCTCCCTCGGGCGCATCGGTGGCGAGCGGACTGCCCTTCTGCGGGCGCACGGGAATCAGGCCACCGGCGTCGCGTTCAGTCAGGATGGCCGGTGGCTGGCCAGTGCGGGCCATCAGGAAGTGCGCGCGTGGGATTTCCCTGCTGTGGCCGCGGCCATTGATGCCGGCCAGCCGCTCCCGGAGCGCATTTTCAAATTCACCAACCCCGATGTCCCAGCCCGCTATGACCTGCGGCTGACGTGGCTCCCCGACGGCCGGCTCTTTCTCGTGCATGGCGGCGGCGGCTCGCTCGTTTGGGACTTTACTCAGCCCGATCCCGCCACCACCACGCTCGGCGCGCGCATCCACTCCATCCTTTATCTCCTGCCGGATGTCGTGGTCTCGCCGGATGGCCGGTTCAAAGCCATCGCGCGGCACGGCTGGGATCCCCCGTCGAAGGGCAAGGTGCAGCATGGGAATCAGGTGCTGCTCTACGAAGGCGCGTGGGACGGGAAATTCCTGCACGCCCTGCCGGCCAATTTCAAACACCGCACCAACCTCGCCTTCAGCCCGGATGGCCGCTGGCTCGCCGCCGGAGGCGAAGGCGCGCCCGCCTGCGTGTGGGATCTCCGCGCGCCCGACATCGCCGCCAGCCGTCGCGAGGCCCCCGCCCCCGCGCCCCTCTCCGCAGGTGTCGCCTTCTCTCCGGACAGCAGCCGCCTCGCCATCGGCACCAGCGACGGCAACCTCCACCTCTGGGAATGGCAAAACCCCATTCCCACTGCCAGCCTCACCACCATCCGCACCCCGCAGCCCATCCATACCATCGTCTGGCACCGCGATGGCCGCCTGCTCACCGGCGGCGGCGGGGCGGCGGTGTCCGTGTGGGAAATGGACGTGGCCAAACTCATAGACCTCGCCCGCAGGACTGCCGGACGGGATTTCGCGCCCGCAGAGCGGGAGCGGTTTGGGCTGGGGGAGTGACTGGGGAGTGGCGTGCCTATGGCCGCCATTTATAACCA
>JANOZA010000738.1:0-7465 GCA_031429155.1 Verrucomicrobiota bacterium
CTCCTCAAGCTTCTGAAGCCGGAATTCCCCAAAATGAGCGTCGCCCGCCTAATGAAAAAGGCCGCCCGCCGGCCCGACTTTCTCTACAAGCTCCTCACTAACCTGTTACGTGCGTAAGCCCTGTGCGCGTCTCTAAGCTCCTCCGTCGCAGGAGAGTCGGATACGCCCTTTCCTCCGTTGACCTGACGTATGCCAGACTCTAAGCGCACGGCCTTCCATCACCCTCAGTTTAATCCACACACACACTCCCCTATATGGCACTTACCGTCGGCTCGAAAGCCCCTGACTTCAAACTCACCACCCTCGGCGCCAGCGGCCCCGAATACATCTCGCTCAGCAGCGACAAGAACACTCTTCTCCTCTTCGTGCCCATGGCGTTCACCGGTAAATGCACCGAGGAACTCTGTGAAATCTCCGGCGGACTCAATGAATTCGCGGACCTCAATGCCCGCGTTCTTGCCATCAGTGGGGACAACCCCTTCGCCCAAAAGGCCTGGGCCGAGAAAGAAAAGATCAGCGTGACGCTGCTCAGCGACTACGACCACTCCGTCGCGAAGGCTTACGATATTGCCTACGAGAGCTTTCTGCCGGAGAAGAACCTCGGCCAGGCAGGTGTGCCCAAACGCTCTGCATTCATCGTGGATGCGGCCGGCGTTATTCAATATGCTGAGTCACACGACAGCCCCGGCACGCTGCCTGATTTCGTCGCTATCAAAGCGAAGCTGGCTGAAATCAAGTAGTCCGGACTCGTTCCGTGCTATCAGTTCATTCCGACGCAGGCTGCACGTAATGTGCAGCCTGCCTCATTTTCGCGCGGGTGTGCCCGGGGATTGGGCGCGCAGGCAACGCATGCCATAGGGAATCTCCTGAGGCCTCAGCCAGGAAGATGCCGTGGGGTTCATTCGTAGAATTTCTGTGGCGACAAAACGACAAGTCATGCTCCCGTCCGCGTAGTTCATTTACCCCTCTCTCCACAATCAAAACTAACTCATGAGCGAACGCGTAGTAACCCTCGAACCGGCGGCCCAAAAGGATGACCGCGAAATAGTCCAGCAGTTGAACGCGGTGTATCGCCGCATGAAGGAACAGGTCGGCCAGGTCATCGTCGGCCAGGTGGATGTGGTGGAGCAGATGCTCATCGCCATCTTCTGCAAAGGCCACGCGCTGCTGGAGGGCGTGCCCGGCCTGGCGAAGACTCTGCTAGTGTCCACGCTCAGCCGGGTGCTCGACCTGAGCTTCAAGCGCATCCAGTTCACACCGGACCTTATGCCTGCTGACATCACTGGCACGGACATTTTGGAAATTGACCAGGCCAGCGGGAAGCGGAACTTCCGTTTCGTTCACGGCCCGATCTTCGCCAACATGGTCCTGGCCGACGAAATCAACCGGACCCCGCCCAAGACTCAGGCCGCGCTGCTCGAAGCCATGCAGGAGCGCCAGGTCACCGTCGGCGAGCACAGCTACGATCTGCCGGAGCCCTTCTTCGTGCTGGCCACGCAGAACCCCATTGAGCAGGAGGGCACCTTTCCGCTGCCTGAGGCGCAGCTAGACCGCTTTATGTTCAACATCATGGTCGGCTATCCCACCGCCGCAGAGGAACAGCAGATCATCAAGCAGGTCACCGGTGCCACGAAACCGGTAGTGCAAAAGTTGCTGGACGGGAAGACGGTCCAGGAACTCCAGGACATCGTCCGCCGCGTGCCCGTCGGCGACCACGTTGTGGAATACGCCTCTGAACTCGTCCGCGCCACACGCCCTAGAGAGAAAGAGGCGCCGCAATTCGTGAAGGAAATGGTCCAGTGGGGAGCAGGTCCCCGCGCCGGCATCTTCCTCATCACCGCTGCCAAAGCCCGCGCCATCCTCCAGGGCCGTTACCACGCCACCACCGGCGACGTGCAGCACTGCGCCTTCCCCGTCCTCCGCCACCGTATCCTGACGACCTTCAACGCCGAAGCAGCCGGGGTGAAGAGCGATCAAATCATCCGCATGCTGCTGGAGCACTTCAAGCCAAAGGCGGAGTTGGAAGTCTGAGGCTTGGCCCGGCCTCCACACCTATGAACAACCTGCTGAGCGTCATTATCGATGGGGTCCTGGACATCTGGTGCTTCCTGCGAGGGAAGCAGCGCGATCTCGATGAAAGCAGTGTCCTTGGGCAGTCAGAGTTTGAGAAGGAAGGACCTGGCCTGCTGTGGGTGGTCATCATTGGCGGCGGATTGCTCCTGACAGTTCTTTGCGTTGCCCTTCTTCGATGAATTCTGCGTCAATTCGCATGCTGTTCCTAATCCAGATCCTGAAACGTCACTAAAACCCTCTAATGATTCCGGAAACCTCTTACATGCGCCTGCTGCCTGATGGCATCGCCGGCACGCTGTCCCGCCTCGAACTCCTTGCGCGGGCCAAGAAGCAGGGCGCGATGTCGGGGCGGCATACGAGTCCGAACAAGGGATTCAGCGTCGTCTTTGCCGAGCACCGGCAGTATATGCCGGGCGATGATATCCGTGACATTGATTGGCGGGTCTTTGCGAAGTCGGACAAGTATTACATCAAGCAATACATCGAAGAGACGAACCTGCGGGCGACCATCGTGCTCGATTGCAGCGGCTCGATGAAGTATCGCGGTGAGCAGTCGGCGCTGGTGGAGGGGAAGAAGGTCTCGAAGTTCGAATATGCCCAGTACCTCGCGGCGGCGTTGGCGTATCTGATGATCAAGCAGCAGGACGCCGTGGGACTGGTGACGTTTGATGACAAAATCCAGTCCTACATCAAAGCCGCGAGCCGTCCCAGCCAGGTGAGACTGGTGCTGGGCGCGCTCGACCAAACCGAGCCGGGCAATGACACCCACCTCGCCAGCACGCTGCATGAGGTCGCTGAGCGCATCCCATCGCGCGGCCTCGTGATCATTCTCAGCGACTGCTTTGAGTCGGCGGCGCAGATCGTCGAGTCGTTTCATCACTTCAAATTCCGGAACCACGAACTCGTGCTCTTTCACATCATGGCCGAGGAGGAGTTGACGTTCCCGTTCAGCGCCAGCCAGGAATTCAAAGACCTCGAAGCGTCAGGCACCCGTATCAAAGTGGACCCCCGGACGATCCGTGCCGCTTATCTGCAAAAGGTGAAGGAACACATCTCCATCATCGAAAAGGCATGTGGCCAGATGCAGGCGGACTACGTGCCACTCACGACAAAGACGCCCTACTCGCGGGCACTGGCGGACTTCGTGGCGAGGAGAAGTCGCAAGCGCTGACCGGCAACGACAAAGCGCGAACCAGCAAAGCCCCATTTTCCAACCGTGTCTTTCATCCACACCATCCTCCTCGCCGGTCTCGGAGCCGTCGCCATTCCCATCATCATCCACCTGCTTTCCCGCAAGGCGGCCAAGGTGATTGATTGGGGCGCGATGCAGTTCCTCCTCGACTCCATTGAGTCGCGGAAACGCCGTATTCAGCTTGAGGAGGCGCTGCTGATGGCGGCGCGGTGTTTGCTGATGGGACTGCTGGCTCTGGCGGTGGCGCGGCCGTTTGCGCCCCCCGGGTCGGAGATTCCCTGGGTGATACTGCTCCCGGCGTTCCTGCTGTCACTGGTGGCGTTCACGACTTCCATCGTTTTGCGCGGGAACCGGAAATGGTTTTGGATTCTCATGCTGCTCGCCATTCTCCTCGCGGGGGCCAGCGTCGCGGCTGTTTACTATGAGAAGCTTTGGAACTTGAAACGTTTCGGCACTGCCGGGAAGAAGGACATCGCGCTGATCATTGACTGCTCCACGTCCATGCAACTTCGCAGCGGCGGCACGGGCACCAACTTCGATGCGGCAGTCGCTGAGGCGAAGGAGATCGTGGAGAAAGCCGGCAGCGGCACAGCGTTCAGCATTATTCTCGGTGGTCCGACACCGATGGCGCGGATCGCCGAGCCGGTCGTCAATAAGTCTGACATCCAGGAAGTGCTGGGCAAGCTCCAGCCCGTACGCGGCAAAATGGCGGCGTTCGATGCGCTGGCCACGGCGGCGGTTTCACTCTCACGCGGCTCCAGCCCAAACAAGGAAATCATCATCCTGACCGACGGCCAGAACATCGGCTGGGATGTGGACAACCGCGCGCGCTGGGACGCACTCGTTAGCGGCTTCGAAACATTCACGACCAAGCCCCAGGTGCTCATGCGGAAATTCCCGCTGCCCGCCACTTTCCGCAATGTCGCCGTCTCCGGGATCGCCTACTCACGCGATGTCATCGGCACCGACCGCGCGGTGAGCATTGACGTTTCCATCGAGAACACCGGTACCGAGGCCGTGACTCCCGGCGGCGTGGAACTGAAAATCGGTGACAAAGTTCTCAAGGATGTCGGCACCGGCCAGTTACAGCCCGGCGCGAAAGAAACGGTGCGATTCCTGCATCAGTTCAAAGACCCCGGCAGCTATGTCCTCACGGCGAAGGTAAAGGCCAACGACGAACTCTCACTAGATGATGAATCCTTCAGCGTCTGCAACGTCGTCAGCCGCCTCGGCGTGCTCATCGTGGATGGAAACGCTACTGAGCGATTCCTTGACCGTGCCGGCTCATTTACTGCGCTGGCACTCGCGCCCAATGCGCTGGCCGATCCGGCCAAGCCGGGCGAAAAGAAACCCGTGGCACTTGATCCCGAGGTAATGCCGCTGAGTCGGATCGGCTCCGTGCAGTCGTTCCAGAATTACGACGTTATCATTCTCGCCGATGTAGCGAAACTTCCGCCGTCCACGGCGCGGCGGATTGCCGGCTGGGTGCAGGGCGGTGGAGGGCTGATGGTGTTGCCGGGAGTGCAGGCGCAGCCGGATTTTTACAATAACTGGCGCGATGCCGATGGAGGAAAACTTCTCCCGGCCCGGCTGGTGATGGAGAATATTCCCAAGGATCCTGTCAGCGTGGCGCTCAACACTTTCAGTCATCCTGCGCTCAAGCTCGTTGCCGACGTGAAGCAAAGCGACCTCGGCGGCACGCTCATGCAGCGCTATTGGCGCATTGAAGCGGATGCCGCGGGCGGCGGCTCCACCGGCGGGCGGCTGGGCAATGGGGATGCGTTCATCACGAGCATCAAAGCCGGCTTCGGCAGTGTCATTATGACGTGCAGCAATTTCGACAGCGCGTCAGGCAATCTTCCGTCGCGACAGGCGTTCGTCGCCCTTGTGCATCAGCTTGTCTATTACCTCGCGAATCCGGACGGTCAGCCGCTCAACCGCCAGCCCGCGGCACAGTTGAATCTTCCGCTCGCGCAGGCGTCCGCAGAGGGAGGCTTGAAGGGCGAGTATTTCAAAGGTCGCGGCAAAGACGAAGCGGTGCTGGTGCGCATTGATCCCAAACTTGATTTCCAGTGGGGTGCCGGGAGTCCCGCACCGTCGGTGCCGCAGGATTTTCACGCACGCTGGAGCGGGGCCATCGTCCCTCGCTTTTCCGAGGAGTATAACTTTGAAGGCTGGGGCGACGACAGTTTGGCGCTCACGATTGCGGGGCAGAAGGTGTTTGAGCGCAGCGGAAATGGGAAGATCAAGCTGGAGGCAGGCAAGTTTTATCCCATCGAAGCGGTGTTCGAGGACAACAGCGGCGGGGCGGCGCTGCAACTAAGCTGGCAAAGTCAAAGCCAGCCGAAGGAAATCGTGCCGACAGAATGCCTCACGCCTTTCCCGCCCAATGCGACGGCGACGGAGACTCCCGTCGGTCAGTGGGATGTCGCCGGCCCTGACAGCATTGCACGCAAAGCGAACCTCGTCTTCACCCGTGGCGGACTCGTGGCGCGCCTTGAGCAGGATATAGTGCCGGGGCTCTACCGCATGAAGCTTTCGAAGGAGCAGCAGAAGGAATACGCCGGTCTCGCCGGAGCGGACGGGACAATCCCGTTCAGCGTCGCCGACGATTCCGCTGAAAGCCGACTCACCGCGCTGAGTGCCGGCGAGATGGATTTCATGCACCAGCGAATGGAACTGCTGGAGCCGAAGAACGCGCAGGACATTCTGAACATTCTCGCGGGGCGTGAGTTCGGCGAGGAACTCTGGAAATACCTCGCCGTCGGCGCGCTGTTCCTGCTTCTGCTGGAAATCGCCCTGACACGATGGATCGCTGTTTCCCGCGGCAGCGGCGAAGAAGTGGCGGTGAATTTTGAAACCAAGTTCGAGCCTTCCGCCCAGTTCCAGCAGGCGCTAAAGCACGTGAACCAGGAAGTGAACTGAAGTCCCCGGAATACGAGAGATACGCATGACCACCGACAAACCACCACGCCACGACCTTCTCGGCTCTGAAGTCCACACCAGCAGTGTGTGGATACTGGCTTCCGCACTCATTGCGGCATGGGCCGTCGCACATCTCCTGTCGCGGCGCTTCTTGAAGTCGAAACCGCTCAAGCTTGCGGGTTTCGTGGTGCGCACGGTGTTGGGGACGGCAGCGATTTGGGCCTTTTGGCAGGCGGTAGCGCGGCATTTGGTGCTGGAGACTTCATGGCCACTGTGGGTTTGTGGATTCATTGGGGCGTTTTCCATCGAGGTGCTGATCGCGCTGTATCAGTTGGAGAAACGAATCGTGCGGCCCGGAGTGGGGCGCTGGCTGCTGGCACTGCGGCTGATTTTGACGGCGGCCGTGCTGACGATTCTGGTGCAGCCGGTATTCTCCCGGAATGAAACGCGGCGGGTGGATCGAAACGTCGTCGTGCTCCTGGATGATTCCGCTTCCATGCAGATTTCCGACAAGGACATGCCTGTGGCGGAGAAGCTGGCTGTCGCGGCGTTCGAGGGGATTGACGTCATGAAGGAGCGCCCGGAAATGCCCAGGCTCTTCTCACAGGCGAAGACCCTTGCTGCTGATTTCGATCGGTTGGCCGAGATGTTTAAACTGGCGGACAATTCCTCCCGCGATGATGTGAAGGAGTTTATCGCGGCTCATAAGGAGGAAATAGACAAGGTGCAAAAAGCCGGCAGCGACTGGGCCGAGGCGGTGAGCCAGGCGATGGACGAGAACCGCAAAGAGCAGCGCGACCTGCCGGAGGACATCCGTCGGCTGCGCAATGAAGTGCGGAAGCGTTTCCTCACGGACTTCCGCGAGCGACTCAAGGACCTGGGCAGCGGCCTCGCGCGCACCGACGAGCGTCAGGTGCGCAGCGGCGCGCGGGATGCGGCGCTTCAATTGACGCGTGGCATTGAGATGGCAGGCCCCTATAGCGACGCGGTGGATCAGAGGTTCTATGATGCTCTGCCGGAAGATGCGCGGAAGAAAATAGATACTGCTGCTGCGCGGACGAGAGCCGAACTCGCGCAGAAAATCCTGACGCGGAAGCCGGGAGATCAGGCCTCGCTCGTGGATCAGATTGCAGACAAGTACACGCTTCGGCACATGCGTTTCGGCAAGAAGCCAGCAGAGTCGGATCGCGTGGACGGGCCGGCGGGCGACGACGTTTTCCGCAGCCGCACGGACTTCACGGCAGCGCTGGACCGGATCAAGGAAACCTACGAATC
>JANOZA010000739.1:0-4902 GCA_031429155.1 Verrucomicrobiota bacterium
GAAAAGGCAGTAACTCTGCAAAATTCCGGCGGCAATCTTTGACGTCCGCAGCGGCATCTCTACGCTCACTGAAGCCTTCGCGACCCTCTGAGCCCACACCCTGACAGCCGTTCTGAATTGAAATGCCCGCGCTGCACCCAAGCCGTCGCGCCGGGCGGGGACGCTTGCCTCCACTGCGGGTATTCGCTGGCCGTCACCGATGAAGTCTTCGGGGCAGATGACGTGCTCATCTCCCGCGTAACCGACGCTGCGGGTGTGCTCAGCGAAGGCGACATCGAGCGCATCGAGCTGGCGATGAAGCAGTTCGAGGGACGCTTCCCCCAACTCTTCACCGCCGTCTATTGCGGAGCCCTGCCGCAGCAGACGAGTTTGCGGCAGTTCGGCTTTTGGCTGCTGAATCGCGCCGCCGTTTGCGAACTCGAAGTGACGCGCGCCAACGACCACGGCTCTATGTTCATCATTGATACCCACGGGAAATCCGTCGCGCTGATCCTCGGTTACTTCCTGGAATGCTATCTGGACGAACGCGACTCCCGCGCCGTGCTGGACGCCGGGCGCCGGGACTTTCAACGCGGCCTGTGGGCCGCCGGCATTTGTCAGTCGCTGAACGAACTGACCACCCGCCTGCGCCGCCGCGCCGCGGAAGCCGCAAAATCGCCCGCGCGTTTCGCGCCTGCCAAACCCGCGACAGAACCCGCGCCGCCGCAATTCGTCCGTCTCCGCGACGGGCACACCCATCAGCAGCCGCAGTCGGAGAGGAGACGCCCGTGAGGACTCTCATCCTTCTCACCGTTCTGCTCCTCGCCGGCAGACTCCCGGCCCAGGAACCCCAGCCCGTCGCTGACACCACGGACGTAGTCACTCCGGCATCCGACAAAGAGGAAACCGGCTCCCTCACTGATATCATGCCCGGTCGCGTGGAACCTCTCACACTTCCAGCGGCAGATCCCGACGGCGACGTGACGAAGACCCGCGGAGGACTTTTTCCTGACGATCTTCCGCAGGACGCCGCGCTCGAATTGCAGCCGCTGCCTGCGGACGGCACCGCGCTCGCGCCTCCTCCTCTTCCCGCCGGTCCGCTGCCGCCGGAAGTCGCCGCCAGTTGCTTCGGCCCTGCACCACCTCCGCCGCTGCACGATCCCCAGCACCTGCTGCCACCCGCCACTAGCGCCTCCCTCCTTGCCCTGCTGCGCGATTCTCTCAATGCCCGCGGCACCTTCATGACCAGCATCGTCGTGCTCGGTCCTGATCAACAAATTCCCGTCACCCTCAATCCGACCGACCTTCTCCAAAAATGGTACGGCGACGGCAAAGGATTGCTCGTGCTCTATTTCATCGGCCGCCCGGACCGCACGCAGGCATTCTTCTCACCGGCGGCGAGGAAGCAATATCGCACGGAGGACTTGCGCCAGTTGATTGACTTCGGCGTGCGCGAAGCAGAGCGCATGGATACTCCTGCGACGCAACTCCAGCGCTTTTGCTATAAGACCGCCGTCCGTCTGGATCGCCTGCACCGTCATGGAATTGTCACGCCGACAGATGAGCCAGCCCCGCCCGCAACTGCCGCCGTGCCCGCCTCCAGTCTGTGGTGGGCCTTCGCCATCGGCGTGCAAGCCGCAGGACTCGCCTGCGCGGCTGTCTGGTGGTGGCGACGCCGCCGCACTTCCGCCGCAGGCCGGGACGGCGATACGATACACTTGCCGGAACAGGACCTCGTCTGCCGCCTCGGCGCGTCCTATAGCGGCGGCAGTTGCGCGGTCATTCAGTTCGACTCCGCTACCCGCGTCTCCTAATTCCTCTCCGGCTCGTAATAACCCTCCAGCCACCGCGCAGCCTGGGGCGGCACGGAATCCGCAGGCTTTGGATCCGCGCAGAGCACGAAAGCAAAACCCATCGGCGACTTGCCGGGCCTCGCGCCGCGCGTGTAAGTCGAGTCGCCCCAGTGGTCGCCCGTCACCGCCGCCTGCAACGCCGTCAGCTTCCCGTCCTTGTATTCCATCCAGCCATCGAGCGTCCCGGTGAAACCCCGCTTCCCGTCCTTCGTCTCCAAATGGACCGCGCCGGACAGCTTCGCCCGCGTCGCCGACTCCGGCGTCACCACAAACTCCACCTTCTTCAACTCATCCTTGCCCCACTGCGGCGGCTCGCCGCGAGTGTTATCCACCAGATGATACCGGGCCACCCGCTGCGCGATGGCATTGGGGAAAGGAATCGCCGTCCCCGCCTTCGCCGTCTTGCCAGGGAGCAGCACCGTCAGATCCTTCGCATTCAGCCACAGGTGATCAATGGCCGCACCGAATCCCCGCTGCGCGTAGTCGTCCCCAGCCACCGGCGGCGGCGTGCAGACGGTTAGTGCCCCGCTCGCCGACTTCTCCAGCACCCGCGTATAGACCTTCACCACCGCACCGCCCTGCGGCAGCGGACGGTCAAATCTCGGCTCCTGCTTCACCGCCCCTATCTCCCCAGCGGGCTTCTTTTCCGCGTCGGGGAGCTTCTCCCATTTCGCCAGCGAGTCCTTCAACATCGCCACCATCCGCTCCGGGCTGCGATTGTTATTGAAGCCGAGGAACTTCCCCGCCGCCGTGAAGACATACCGTCCCTGCCGCGTGTTATCCCCTGCCCCGCCGCGCGGGCTTTCCTTCGTCATCTCCATGTAGAACTTCCCGTATTCATCCTGCTGCCGCCGCAGATACCAGTCATCCATCGCCAGCGGGACGAACTTCGTCATGATCAGCGCCTGCACTTCCGGATTCCCAAAGACGAACTCACGGTCCGCCACTCCATTGTTTCAGGTGCAGCCCAGCGGATGCCCGTCCATTTCCCATAGAAACACCGGCTTATTCTGCGCCACCGCCTTCCGCCGCGCCGCCGTCAGATCCGTCTCCCACGGGATCATCAGCCAAGCCTGCTCAGCCGTCGCCGGTGAGATAACTTCGATGACCTGCGCCGTCGTCTGCGCCGCCCGCGACGGCGCACCGCAGCAGACGAGGAGGAGAGTGATGATGGATTTGATGCTCATACCCCCACCCTGCCGCCTCCACTCCCCCCGCGTCAACTCCGCGCCCGCGTCGTTTTCCTCACCACCCCGCCCGGCCTGCCGCCCCCTGCCGCCGACCAGCCGGAGGTGGGCGAGCCTACCCCCGGCACAGTCCGACAAAAGATCGCTACCCCGGAGGTAGGCCAATGCGTGCTGCGACGCGCACCGCGCATAGGCGAACCCCAGGGTTTGCAGAAGGGGGCAGGGATGGGATCATTCCGTTTCCACCGACATCAGGATGTCTGAGAATCATGGCCGGTCACCGCTGCTTTCGCAAACCAGGCGACCCGATTTGCACGCGCGGCGGCGGGACTTCATCAATGCGGTTCTGGATCACTTCCTTGAGGTGCGCCCGGTGCTTTTTCTGTGCTTCCGTCAGCACGGCAGTCCTATCCAGAAACAGAGACAACTCCGCCGGCAGTCTGGCTTGGGGATGTCGCTCGAAAATGCGCTTCACGCTGTAGAGCCAAAGAAGTTCGACCTCCACCGACGAGGTGCGGTCCCATCCGCCGGGATTATTGTAGAAGGCGAGGAGTTTGCCCCACGCCTCCCATTCACGCTCCGGAACTTTCGCGACCTGATAGACGTGCATGCGCCGGAGATAACCGGGCGCGCCTTCGATGGCGGCGGCGCTTTCATAACATTCCGCGGCCTTGTTGTGGTCGGGTTTGTGATTCCACACCATGGAATAGTAATTGCCCAGCCGGTCCCAGAGTTTCCAACTGTTCGGCAGCCAGGTGAGTCCCTCGCGGAGAATGCGGATGCCGTTATCCACCGCCTGCTGTGCGAGGATTTCGCGATTGGCCTCCGTGAGGCGGGATTCGTAACGGTAGGTGTCGCGGGAATTGTAGGCCTGGTGCCAGCCGCGCATTTCCCAATAGTGGGCCTCGCGGGGCTGGAGGCGCGTGCAGACGGCGTAGCATTCGTCCACGAGGGCGAAGTTAGAATGAATGTAGGGCGTGATGGAGCGCAGTTCCATGATGCTGGCCACCACGCTGCGGAAGCCGCCGAGCACGGCGATGAAAAACGTCTGCCCCAGTTCGTCGCGCATGGAGAGATTCAGCGGCGTCTCCAGCAACTGCTGCCGGCGCATTTCCGTGGTGTAGCGCTGCTCCAGCGGCAGCCGGGCGGCTCCGCCGGCGATGATGACGGCGAGCGCGAGGAGGAGGCTTTTCCAGCGGATGCTCATGACGGGTCAGAGTTCTTTGTCCGAGAAAAGTATCCATGCGGCCAGCATGTAGAGAATGAGATACACCGCCGTGAGGCCGAACATCTGGCCGAGGGCGGAGAACGGCACCGTGTCCCCTAGCACGACGGCGTCCACGATGTCGAACGACTTGAAGTCCGGGAAAATGAGCGCCACCGCGCCGGAGATGAGCCGGGGCAAAGTCTCGCCGGCATGTTCCCCCAGTAAATACTCCCGCGCCATGCTCTGCGCGTGACCGATGATCATGATGGCCAGCGACGACATGATGGTGAACATGGTGCTGCTGGCGGCGGTGCTCATGAGCAGCGCCACGGCGGCCAGCACCACCGCCTTGAGCATGATGGCCAGCACTGCCGCCTGGAGATTCCAGGTTAGGCCCTGCTTTTGCGAAAGCTCGATGAGTTCAGCCACCGCCTTCTCCTTCGTCTCCTGAGTGCCGGGCCGGTATTGCAGGCTTTCCATGTGCTGCTCCACGACCGCCTTCTCTTTGAAATGCAGCACCGTGCAGAAGAGCACATCCATGCAGATGACGCTGATGAAGATGAGCCACACCACGCCGGTGAGTTTCCCGAGGAGATATTCCAGGCGCGGCACGGGCTTGCAGAGGATGGTGTAGAGTGTGCGGTCCTCCACATCGCGCGGGATGAGGAGCGCGGTG
>JANOZA010000740.1:0-4071 GCA_031429155.1 Verrucomicrobiota bacterium
ACGGGTCGGCTGGGCGGCGGATGTCTTTTTTGATTTGGTTTCCATAACACCTCCAAATCATCACGATTTTGCCGCCTGGTCACCCGCACTTTTCAGATACCCTCACATCCTTCTGATCAAATCCTGTGGGATGCCTGTGGAACGCTCAACGTTCAACATTGAACGGGGCGCGTCCGGGGGCGGGGCGGGGAATGAAAAATGCAGAATGCAGGATTGTGCGCAGATCCGGTTCTAAAATGGGGTGAGCGCTACGAGACCCTGCGGAGGACTTCGACGGCCTCTACAATATCCTCCCGGGTGACGGCCTCACTGACGAATGCGTCGCCGAGGCCGCGGAGGAGGACGAAACGGATGGCGCCCTGGTCGAACTTTTTGTCGCGGCCCAGCTTTTCGAGGATCTGCGGGGTGGTGATGCTGTCTGAGAGGAGCAGCGGGAGGCGGAAGGCGGCGAGGAGGGTGAGGAGGGCGTTGCTGTCGGCGGGGGAGAGGGCGGCGTGCTTTTCGGAGAGGTGGAGCGCGGCGCGGATGCCGAGGCTGATGGCTTCGCCGTGGAGGAGTTCGCCGTAGCCGGCGCTGGCTTCGATGGCGTGGCCGATGGTGTGGCCGAAGTTGAGCAGGGCGCGCAGGCCTTTGGTTTCAAATTCGTCCTCGCTGACGATGGCGGCTTTGATGGCGACATTCCTCGCGATGAGCGGGGCGATGCTGTCGCGGCGTTCGCTGGCGGAGACGCCGGCGATGGCGGGGAGCATGGCGGAGTCGCGGATGGCAGCGTGTTTGATGATCTCAGCGAAGCCTTCGTTGTATTCGCGGGTGGGCAGGGTGCCGAGCGTGAGGGGATCAATGAGGACGCGGCGCGGCTGGTGGAAGGTGCCGATGAGGTTCTTGCCCTCGGGGGTGTTGATGCCCGTTTTTCCACCGACGGAGCTGTCCACGACGGAGACGATAGTCGTGGGGATTTGCAGGTAGGGAATGCCTCGGAAGAAGACGGAGGCTGCGAAGCCCGCGAGGTCGCCGATGACGCCGCCGCCGAGGGCGATGAGGCAGGCTTTGCGGTCGAGTCCGGCGGAAATCATGGCGCGGGTGACGGTTTCGAGAGCGGCGAAGGATTTCGATTTCTCGCCGGCGGGGACGGTGATGAGGTGCGGGGTGAATCCGGTGTCGCGCAGACTGGCGCAGACGCTTTCTGCGTAGAGCGGTCCGACGGTGGAATCGGTGACGACGGCGCAGGACTTGGCGGCGGGGAAGACTTCGCGCGCCTGCTCGCCGGCAGTGGCGAGCAGGCCTTCGCCGATGCGCACTTCGTAGGATTTTGCCGCCAGAGGAACAGGAACCGTGATCATCCGGGCGACATGCGGGCGGGGCGGGGGAGAGTCAAGAGAACGGCGGCTGGCGCGGGGCACTCGTAATGCTTGGCGAAGGCGCAGTTGCGTAGTGCGGGTTTCGCGGATGCGGCGTATGATCGTGAACATATCCAACCAGGAGGAACCCATGAACGAACTACAAAACCGCCGCGATTTTCTGCAACACCTTGGAAAAGGAGTGCTCGCCACCGCGCTGGGGCCGGTGCTGGTCACTGAACTGGGCCTCGCCACCACTTCGGTCGCTGAGGATACGCCGCAAAAGGCGCTCGTCTTCGGTGACATGGAGCCGCTCGTCTGTTTCCTCCAGGAAACGCCCGTGGCGAAACTCCAGCCGGCGCTCGCCGCGAAACTCAAGGAAGGCGTGACGCTGGAGCGGATGATCGCCGCCGCGGCTCTCGCCAACGCGCGCACGTTCGGCGGTGAGGATTACATCGGATTCCACACGATCATGGCGCTGGCTCCTGCGCTGAAGATATCGCGTGGCATGTCCGCAGAGCAGGCGGCGCTGCCGGTTTTCAAAGTGCTCTACCGGAATACGAATCGCATCCAGGAGAAGGGCGGGCGCAAAGACGAGGTGCTCCACGATGTCGTGTCGACAAAGCTGGCGGCTGACAAGAATGCCGCAGAGGAATTGCGCCGGCTGGTGAAGGAGAAACAGAGCGGTGCGGCGGAGTCGCTCATGGCCGGGCTGTCTTCGCCGGAAGCGATGCTGGAGGCGCTGCTGCCAGTGGTGCATCAGGATCAGGAGGTCCACCGCACGGTGTTGCCTTACCGTGCGTGGGATCTGTTGCCCATCGTGGGCCGCGAACACGCCCTGACACTTCTCCGGCAGAGTCTTCGCTACTGTCTGCGGGCTGAGACATGGCGTTCACCGGAGTGGGAGAAGCCGGCGGCGACCCTGGCAAAGCTGATGTCCGATCATGGTTTGCCGCAGAAAGGGCAGGGGACCAATCCCATGGACGACGCTCAGGTGGAGGAACTCGCCCGCGTCATTTTCTCCACCAACGCCGAGCAGGCCGCTGGCGCTGTCGCGAAAGCGCTCGCGGATGGATTCGATCCCGCCGCCATCGGCGAGGCCGTCTCCCTCGCAGCCAATCAACTGCTCCTCCGCGACCACGGTCGCCGTCCCAATGAGGAAATAACAGGCAAGCCCATCGGCAGCGTGCATGGCGACTCGATCGGCGTCCATGCCAGCGATTCCGCCAACGCCTGGCGCAATCTCGCGCGCGTCAGCGAGCCGCGGAATGCCTGTGCGTGTCTCATTCTCGGCGCATGGCAGGCGGCGGAAGACCGCACCGACCGCGGCGGTGATTTCCTCAACTGGGAATCCCTCCCGCTGAAGCGCCACATTGACGATATCAAGACTGCCGGTGCCTCGCAGCTTCTGCGCGAAGCCGAGGAGGCTATCCGCGGCAACCTCCAGGCTCGCGCTGCCGGTCTGATTCATCACTACGGCAAGCAGGGCCACCCCGAGCAGGGCGTCTTCGATCTCCTTTCCAAATTCGCAGTCAGCGAGGACGGTGCGCTGCACGCCGAGAAATATTTCGGCACGGTGCGCGAGGAATTTGCCGCTACCCGCGCCTCGCTGCGCTGGCGCCACGTCGCCGGCCTCGCCCGCGTCACCGCGAGTGAGTTTGGACGTCCCGCCCCGGGACAGGCCGAAGCCAGAGAACTGCTGGGCATCAAGCCGACCGCCTGACCGCGTCCATTGCTGAGGTGAGGATCCTGAGGGACGCTAATCCACCGTCCTTGCGGTGCTGCGGTTTCGACTTCAATCGCGGTCCTGTGGCCAAAAGCTGTGGGTTCCACCCTTGGATGGCTCGAAATGTGCCGGCTGAGATTTCCCGAAAAAAATGCTCGCCTGCTTATTTAAGACAGGTTAAACATTTCGCCCGTCCCACCTCAACTCCAAACCATTCGTCGCTTTGATTACTCCCAGCCAGCCCGTGTCATCCCTGGAGCGCATTTTGGCCGTCAATCACCACCTGCGTCTCGCGCTCGATCAGGTGAGCGACGCCGTGATTGTTGTGGAAGGCGGCCCGCTTACGTCCCCGGGACCGAAAGTGCTCTACGCCAACGAAGCCATGGCCGAAGCCACTGGCGTCGCCGCGACCGGCCTGTGTGACGTGCCGCTTGGTGCGTTGTGCGACGGCGATGTGCTGCTGAATATGCTCATCGCCCTGTCTGGCTCCATGGGCGGGGCGGTTGAAGCCACGGCTGCGCTCAATCATCTCCAGGCGCAGCCGACCCCCTGCCGCTGGTCCGCCGTGCGGGTGCGCGATGGCGGAGGTCAGACCCTTAATTTCATCCTTACAGCAACGCCGGACATTTCCAGTGAGGTAAAGTCGCCGGCTGCGGCTGCTCCAGCGACTGCCGCACATGCGCCCGTGGATGGGCCGCCGCCACGTCCGGACGAATACCAGCAGGATCTTGTCGAGACCATCCGGGACACTGCGCGCTATGTGGCGCACGAATTCAACAACGCCCTCACCGCTATTCTTTTGCCGGTGCAGATGGCCATCCGCCAGGTTCCGGAAGGTGGTGATCTCCACGTCAAGCTGCAAATGGCGAACGAGTCCGCGCGCCGTGCCGCCGACCTTGCCAAAGACTTTCTCGACTGCTTCCGTCCGCGTCCGGCCGCCACGAGCGTTGCCGGCTCGATGCCCTGCTCGGGCGCGCCATGCGTCTGGCAACCTGCGCCCAGAATGTG
>JANOZA010000741.1:0-2428 GCA_031429155.1 Verrucomicrobiota bacterium
GTGTTGGTTCTCGCCACCACGGACGCCGAGCGTTTCTCGTCGCTCACTGCGGAGAGTTCGCCAAAAATCTCACCTGACTTCTCGATGGAGGCCAGATTTTCGCCGTTTTTGCGGATGTCCAGCTTTCCGGTGAGCAGGATGAAAATGCGCGAGTCGTCCTGCCCCTCTTTGATGATCTCGTCCCCTGGATCAGCCTGGATAAAGTAGCTGGAATAAAGAATGTCGTTGAGGTGCCGCCCCTTGAACGACTCGAAAAACGGGATGCGATCGAGTGGTTCAGGCAGGGTGCCTTCCTCGTGGATGTAGGCGAATTCTTTCATAGTGGCCTGAGCTTCTACCATAGCACACGCCTCGCGGCTACTCCGATTCGCAGGGAATTGCAGAATTCCGCCGGATGTGTGAAATTTGAGACGGAAGAGGGTGCGAGGATTCAGAATTGCGGCGGGAGTTGATCCTGCCACTGTGCGCGCATGACAGGAGGCCTGGAACGCATCGCTTTGTTCGGTGGATCGTTTGATCCGCCGCATGGTGCGCATTTGGCCATCGCCCGGGAGGCGGTGGCATTGTGCGGTCTTGGGCGTGTCGTTTTCGTTCCCTGTCAGGAATCGCCCCTGAAAGGCAAACAGCCCGGGGCGCGCGGAGTGGATCGTCTCGCCATGCTCCGGCTGGCGACGGCTGGCCTGCCCTGGGCGTCGGTCAGCGATTGGGAGCTTTCCCGGCCCGGCCCCAGCTACTCGTGGCAAACGGCGGAGCATTTCGCGTCACTTTACCCTGGAGCGGAACTGCACTGGCTGATGGGTGCCGATCAGTGGGCTGCCCTCGAACACTGGGCCCGTCCGGAAATTCTGCGTGAACGACTCACGTTCATCGTTTTTGCCCGCGATGGCGCCCGCCCGGTGGCCCGCGGTGGCTGGCGGGCGGCGTTTCTCCCTGGAGAATTTCCCGGCTCGTCCACGGAGGCGCGGCGGCTCGTTGCGGCGGGCGAATCCACCGCCGGACTGCTGCCGGAGTCGGTGGCGGAATATGCGCTCAGGGAACGGCTTTACAGTTCAGGAGATCGGTGAAAATTTCCTCGGCGCAGAAAGCCGGCAGCGAATAGTGCCCCTCCTCCCGCAAGTGAAAAACCGCACCCGGAATGCGCGAGGCGAGGCGCTCGGCGAGCGAGTGGTGAAAATTATTGTCCATCGTGCCGTGCCAGATGCGAACGGGCACGCGGATTTCGCTCACATCGAATGGCCACGGCTGAGCATAACAGCGCCCGTCTTCGAACAGCGCGCGGTGTCCTGATCGCATGGCATCCCGGAAGGACGGGTAAAATTCCGCGAACCGCTCTCTGGTGCCGAGAGCCTCACGATCCCGCGAAGGGAGGGCGCGGATGAGCAGTTTCATCAGCGGCCACGGCGGGCGCATTCTCGCCGCCAGCGACACAGGGGCCAGCATCGCCTCGAGTACGGAAGGCCAGTGGTCGTGCACCGTCAGCATCGCCCGGTAGGTGATGGAGAATTTCCGGCGCGCTTCTGGTGAATCCAGCGGCGGAGCGCCACAACATACCACTGCGGTCCGGACCCGGTGCGGCAATGCCCATGCGCAGGCGAGGGCGTAGGGGCCGCCTCCGGAAAGGCCCATGACATCGCAGTGCTTCAGTTCCAGAGCCTCGCACAGTTCATCGGCCAGCGGTGGCACATGGAGAAAGTTCCGACCTGGAATGCGGCTCGAATTTCTCATGCCCGGGCGGTCCACCGCGATGATCCGAACGCCCGCGGCCCGCGCCTCGCGATCAAAAAACGCTCCCTGCCCGCTGCTCCCTGGCCAGCCGTGGAAGAACAGCATCGGAAATCCGACGGGATCACCATATTCCCTGAATCCCAATTGGCTGCCATCCGGCAACCGGAGCACGAAATCCCCCGGTGATGCGGTCGTTACCCGGTTCATCCTTATTGCCGACCCCGCCGGAGCAGACTCACAGCGCAGGCGGCCAGAATGGACGCCCAGACCGGTTCCGGCACGACAACGGGCTCATGATAGACCTCCAAGGGCGGCAGGAGCGGGCCCGAGGGCATCATCCCGGCGGTTTCAACCTTGCCGGGATCAATCGGCGGCGTTTCAGGAGTTGGGTCAGCCTTTACCAACGCGATGACAGTCGCGGTGGTGAGAGCTAATAGAATGGGCACGAAGAGTTTCATGGCTGCGGGAAAGCCCCGGCAGAGAATTTGGAATTATGGCGAAGGTAAACCAATTCCGGCGGAGATGTCTATGATCATTTCAGAGACTTTTCCGGCATCGTCACAGGCTCGGTGAGCGTCTTCAGAAAGGCCACCAGCGCCTGCTTTTCCCCAGGCTTCAAATGAAGCCCCCCATACGCGAGATGCTTGGCGAGGTTCGGATCCAGCGTGGCGGACCGCACGACGCCGTGATTGTAGTGGTCAAT
>JANOZA010000742.1:0-9928 GCA_031429155.1 Verrucomicrobiota bacterium
CATCGCCCCGGAGAAGGACTCGGTGCTCAGAATCCAGTTCACGAATGGCTCCAGAGGGTCTTTGCCGGGCTCGAATTTCAAGTCCGAGCGGTCGAGCGGCTGCGGGGACATGAACTTGCCGGTGCGCAGTTGATTCACGCCGGGGAGACGCTCGACGAGTTCCTTGAGGCGCTTCGTTTGTTCGTCGAGTTCGCGCTGCCGCTCGGCGATTTGTTTGGCCTTCTCTTCGTCAGGCAATGTGACGCGGCAGGCTTCGGCCAGCCGTGTGGCAGACTCCGCGATCCGCTTCTGCTGCTCGCGTTCATCACGGCTGGTCATGGTGAGAACGGTAGCGCCGGCCTCTGGAGCTCTTCGGTCGAGGTTCACTTTGCTGAAGCACGCGGCGAAATGGTAAAAGTCGTCCTGCGTGTATTTCTCCAGCGGGTGATTGTGGCACCGCGCGCAACCGATGCGCGTGCCGAGAAACGACTGCGCGACGCTGTCGGGCAGTTCGCTTTGCTCGACGCTATTGAACTCGCCGACGACGGTGACGAAATAGCCGGCCTGCGGCTGTTTGACGACATCGCCCTTCACCAGCAGAACTTCGCGCGCGATTTCGTGCCACGGCCGGTTGGCGGCGACCTGACTGCGCAGCCAGGCGTGAAAGGCGCGCACGCCCTTCTGGCCACGCACGTCGTGGTCGCGCTCTTTGCGGTTCTGGAGCAGATCGGCGAGTTGGAGTGTCCAATAGTCGGTGAACTCCGGGCGCTGGAGTAGCGCATCCACAATCTGCGCGCGTTTGTCTGGCCGCGAGTCGTTTTGGAACGCGAGCACCTCTTCCTGTGCCGGCAGAATCCCCGCCGCATCAAGGAAGGCACGGCGCAAAAACACCGCGTCGCTGCACGGCCCTGATGGCGGCAGGTGGAGTTGCTGCAGTTTTTTGAAGACGGGCTCATCGAGCACATTCTGCTTCGCGGCATAGACCTCCGGCGGCACAATGTGAGGGAACGGCATCGTAAAACGCGCGACGGTGACGAGCCCCTGGAAATGCACGCGCACGCCGCCTTCGCCGCAGCGGACAGGCTTCACGAGTCCGCCTGACTTCACCGCGACGGTGGTTTCATCATTGGAGAAAAACTGAGCCAGCCATGTCACGTCGCGCACGCGGCCACCGGCATATTTCGCCCGCACCAGAAGTTGCTGCGATTCCCCCGGAGCCATGACCCGCTCGCCGGGCAGGATCTCGAGACTGGCAGCGTCCGGCTCATCGGCCACCGGCGCCGGGGCGCGGGCGGCGACCCAGTCGTGGAGCGTGCGCCACATGCGCGAGTCCTGACGAAACCGCACGCCGCCTTCATGCGGGAGGCCTCCGGAGGGCTTCGTGAGGATGAGACTGCTCTCCGGGAAGGCAAAGTCCACGCGGCGGGCGTTCACCTCGCGCGTGAGCCAGTCGTAGTCCCAGTCCGGGGCAAACCCGCGGAGCGAGAGGCGAAAGCCATTCTGACCGGCGAGCTTGCCGTGACAGCCGCCCATGTTGCAGCCGCTGCGGGTGAGGATCGGCAATACATCCTGCTTGAAGGAAGGCGCGGGCCTGTCAGCGAACGCGGTGACATTCACCGGCACCTGCGCGGTAAGGGTATCGAGCTGCACCTTCAGCGTTGTCTGGCCGTCGGCCAGGGCACTGACCATGCCCTTCGCATCCACAGTGGCAGTCTGTGGCTCGCTGGTGACATAAAGTGCCCGCCTGGTGACATCGGTGACCTTTCCATCATCCGCCGTCAGAGAAACCACGACACCGTGGAGCGGATCACGTCCGGTGAGGTCGAGTTTGTCGGGCAGCACCTGCAACTGCGCCCCGCGGGCGGGCAGAATGAGGATGACTAATAAGGCAGGGCGAAGCATGGCGGTCAATTACGGCAGGCAGAGAGTGGGCTTTCCATCAATATCCCGGCAAAGGCTCATCCCGCAGCTTGCAGCCAAAGCACAAAAGCATTGTAGCCGGCATGAACGAGGATGCAGGGAGTGAGCCGTCCGGTGCGCTCCATGATCCAGGCATTCACTGCGGAGAGGGCAAAAACCGCGACGGAGCTTTGCATCGGATGCACAGCGGTGAAAAACAAACTGGTCCACAACATCGACCATGCCCAGCCGTGCGTGCGCCGCAGGCCGTGATAGACGAGACCGCGGAAGATAAACTCCTCGCACAGCGGCGCGACGATGCAGACGAGGGTCGCGAGCCCAATCCAGTCGCCGAGGCCACCGGTGGACTGAAGGGCGGCGCGGCTTTGACGGATGGCTTCAGCGGTGAACGGCATCCATTCGAGTGCACTCAGCCAGAGGAATCCGATGGCACATGCGGCGGCGAGGCCTGCCGCGGCGAGGAGGAGCGACCGGGCGGCAGGAGCGCTTTCGGCAGGCAGGATGCGGACCTTTTTTCGCGACAGAAGCCAGAAAGTAAGCGCCGCGACGATCGCCGCGGCGATACTGCTGGCGACCGGCAGCACTCCTGCCGGAGGAACCTTCACGGCGGAGGCGATCAGGATTCCCAGCCCCTGAAGCGCGAAATAGCCGTAGGCCGCCAGCAAGCCATGCATGAGATAGAGGCGCGGCGGCGGGTCCTCCGCAGGCTCGGTGAGGAAGGGCAGTTCAGCCTTCAGCTTTTGCCAGACGCTGACATCCAGAGAACCAATCAGCACGAGCTGCACGCAGAGCAGCCAGACGTCGCCGGAGAATACTGCCTGGCCGGCGGCGGCGCTCAGCATCAGCGGCAGCCACACGGCCCACTGCCGAAGGTGGACGGTGGTTTCAGAAATGATGGAGGATCCCATGGTCCGAAAGCCCACGCAGATGTCAGCGATGACGGCGATGAGGATCACGAGGAATGGCAGGCGATACAGCACTCCCGCGGCCATGTCGGGCATCACGATCATGGCGATGACCGCGAGCACGAAAGCAAGGGCAGCTGCCGCAGCGCCCCAAATGCGGCTCTTCACCCGCAGCGAATCCGCGAGCGGCCGCGGCAGGCTGAGCAGCAGCCAGAGCGTGCGCAGTTCAGTGTTCATCGCCACCTGCGAAGCGATGAGAACCATGTAGGCACAGATGCCGTAAATGGCCGACGCCATGGCCCCCGCGCTGCCCAGCGTTCTCTCGGCGATCTTCCCGCTGGTCTGGAAATACATCATCAGCACCATGATGATCGGCGCGAGCAGCACCTGGACCATCACTGTTCGCTGACGAACGAGCATGAGCAATTCCTTGCCGATGAGACCGGTAAAACGCGGACGACCCGCGGGCGCAATGGATGTGGAAGGTGCGCCGCGCGCCGTTTCCAGCCCGGGTTCGAGTCCGAACTGCGTGAGCCGGGAGCAGAAAAATACGCTGCCGACGCAAAGCAGTCCCGTGACCCCTGCGGCGGCGAACCACTGCATGACGGAATCAGTCAGGCTCAGCCCAAAGCCGGCGCTCAATGGATTCCAGAAAACCCAGTCCGGCAGGCCATCTGCCGCCGAGAGCAGCACGTGGAGCAACGATGGCGTGCCGCCGCCATAGAGCACGATGACCATGAGCAGTGTGCCCGCTGCCGCACACAATCCGCCAATGGTGCCGCGCCGTCGCCGCGGGCATTTTTGCAGCAGCAGCACTTCGACTGCGATCCGCAGTGCAGCCACGGCGAGGGCAATGAGAAGACCAAAAGCCAGTCCCCATCCCGCGCTGCTCCAGAACGACCACCCGGAATGAAACAACACGATGCCCGGCAGCATGGAGAGCAGCGGGAGTGACGCGCCATCGAAAAGGCACTCGCTGAGTTTCGACGTGAACAACACGGGCCGCGGCACCGGGAATTCAAAGAGCCACGCCAGCGAGGGCTCGGGGCGACTGACTTGTCGCGAAAGGATGCCGATGGCAAAAAGCAGCGTCCCGGCGCCGGCGGTGAACATGATCAGCGCCGTCACCTTCTCAGCGGTGCGGCGCGTTTCAGCATTCATGTGCACCAGCGCATTCCCGCCGACGGGGTCGCTGTCGCGGCGGCGAATGGCGGACTCTTCCTCCCCCGCAGGCTGCCGCTGCTTCAACACGCCATACATCGCTCGCTGGTAGGAGGTGTTCATCATCATCACGAACGCGAACATCATGTAGGCCATGAAAAGCCATGCCAGAATGCTGCCCGCGCGGAACCCCGTCTGCCGGTGCGCCGTGGCGGCACGCACCGGTTCCGGCAGGCCCAGCTTCTTGCGCTTCGCCTCGGCTTTCTTCTGTTTGAGAAAAACGTAACGGTTACCGAAGCGCCGCACCGCAGTGCGCGCGAAAAGCCAAAGAAGCCGCAGTGGTGAAGGCCGGAGCATACGTCAGGCGGCGGCACATTCCGTAAGATCAAAGAACATCTGCTCCAGACTCCGGCCCGCGCCGTGACTCTCGCGCAGTTCCGCCAGTGTGCCCTCCGCTGCGATGGCTCCCTTCCGCACGATCGCCACGCGGTCGCAGAGTTTCTCCGCCTGATCGAGGAGGTGCGTGGAAAAGAAAACCGTGCGCCCGGCGGCCACCGTTTCCTTCATCAGCGCGTGCAGCACCACGGTGGAATGCGGATCGAGCCCGTTTGTCGGCTCATCGAGAATCAGCAGCGGCGGCTCGTGCAGCATTGCGCAGATCAGTCCGAGTTTCTTCTTCATCCCGCGCGAATAGTTTTCGGCGAATTCCTCCATCGCCCCGGCCAATTGCAGCCGCTCAGCGAGCAGCGCGCTGCGTTCTTCGATCAACGCGACAGGCAGCCCGCGCATCTCGCCGCAGAAACGCACGATCTCCCGCCCGCGCATGAAGTCGTAAAACACCGGCTCATCCGGCAAATAGCCGACCTGGGCTTTCACCGCCACGCTGTCGTTGAAGGCATCCATGCCGCACACCGTCACGCTGCCCTCCGTCGGTTTCAGCAATCCCATCAGCAGCTTGATGGTCGTCGTCTTCCCCGCCCCGTTAGGTCCGAGCAGCGCGAAGAGACACGCGGGTGGAATTTCCAGCGAGAGCCCGTCCACCGCAGTGAATCCGCCAAAGCGTTTCACCAGCGACCGGATGGAGACGAGAGAATTAGCGGAGTCCATGCGCGCGGAGAGTTGGCGAAAGAGTGCCCGGTGGCGAGCAGGAAATGCCCCCATCTCCGCGTGCGGCCATTATTTGACTGCGGGCTTCTTCGTTTGCGCTCCAGGCCGGCCAAAGAGTTTCACATGCAGTCCAAGCAGGCGCCGCAGTTCCTTTATGGGCTCCGCGTGGTCATCCACCCGGAGGTCAATGTAGCGATCACTCTGACCGCCGTAGCCCCAGCCTTCGCGGACAACGAGCAAAGCAGCGGATTGCATCCCGCGCTTGTCGCCACCGGCGGCCTGACCGGCATCCAGCGCCGCCAGCATCCGCTCGGCGAGCGTCCCTTTGGAGTTTTCAAAGGCCTGCGTCATTCCATCCACCACTGCCGCGCCAGCAAGGATGTTTCCCTGCACGGCATAGTGCGCACCCGTCTTCCCTCCGGCGTATTCAAGGCAGCCGTTGCCGGTGAATGTCGCGGGCTCACCCGCGGCAGCGATGATGCCGGCCTGACGAATGTCGCGCTGCGGATCGCCCTCGGTGAGGGTCTTCAATGTCTCCGCCGCCGACTTGCCGCCGGCGAGAAATTTCAATCCGTCAGGGCCGTAGGCCGTGTTCGCCATGGACTGCGTGGCGATGGCTCCCACGCCGGCCTTCGCAAACGGCACGATGGCTCCCACCCCCAGCACCCTCGACTGCACGGCTACTCCAAGCTCCCAGGTGTCGGGATCGCGGGCCACAATGGAGAACGTGGCCACGCAGGGCACTGCGGGCGACGCTGCTTTTTCCACCACCGGCGGCGCAGCTTCCACAAACAGACGGGCGGCGAAAATGACGGAAAGAGTAAGAGCAGTTCGCTTTTTCATGACCAGCACCGAATGCCGGCGCGGCCTTGCGTCAAGCCCGGCACTCAATCCACAGCCAGCCCGGCGATGCGCGCCGTGCCGAAATCGTAAGTCGTCAGTTCCAGCCTCACCTTTTGCCCCGCCGCTAGCGTGCGCATGGATTCGAGTTTCCATTTCGGAACATGACCGATCGTGATCATCCCGTTCGGCAACTGCGCCTCCCACGTCCGCTCACCCGTGGGTCTCAGCAGCGTTGCTGTGGCAACGACCGGATTCGGCCTGCGCAGCAGTCCGTCATGCGTTCCGGTTTCCGCATTCTGCATTCTGCATTCTTCATTCTGCATTTCCCGAAAATACTCCGCCACCGCCTTCGGATACAAAACGTGCTCCGCCGCATTCACCCGCTGCGTCAGCGCGGCATGAGTGTCGTCCGGCAGCACCGGCACTTTCGCCTGGGCGAGGATGTCGCCGGAGTCTATCTCCTCATTCACCAGATGCACTGTGCAGCCCGTTTCCGGAACCCCGGCCGCCAGCGCCTGACCGACCGCATCCCGCCCGGGAAACTGAGGCAGCAATGAAGGATGCACATTCAGAATGCGCTGCGGAAATGCCAGCAGCACCGGCTCCTTCAGCCGCCGCATGAATCCGGCACAGATCACAAAATCCACGCGTGCCTCCTTCAACAGCGCCGCCATCTTTTCCTGAGCCTCGTCGCTGAGCCTGTTCTTGAACGGCCCCGGATCCACGAAATGCGCTGCGATGCTCTGCGCCCTCGCCTTTGTCAGAATGCCCGCGTCCGCGACATCGGAAATCACCAGCACGATCTCCGCGTGCACCTCCCCACGCTCCATCGCCGCCGCCAGCGCCCCCATATTCGATCCCGCACCGGATCCAATCACACCGAGGCGCGGCTTCACAGAGTTTGCATGCAGAGAGTCGTCAATCATCCGGACGCGCTTCCACAGGATGAAGAATGTGAAAGCGAACACTTTTCCTGACCGGCGCTCCCCCAATCCCGCCAACTCACGGGCACGCCATAGTTTCAATCAAGCCGCAGCCAAAAACCAAAATCCAAGGCACTCCTCCCGTCCGGAGAAGCCGCAGGAGCAGCGTCGCTGAGCACGGCCACCCGTATGATCATCCAGCCAATCCCGACTACTTGTTCGCGCGTTTCTTTTCTTTGCCGGCCTTTTTGGCAGGCTTGCCCTTCTTCGCCTTTTTCCCCTTCGCGGCGCTCTTCTTCGGTTTCTTCTTCTTGGCCTTATCTGCCTTTCCCTTCCCCGCTTTGGCGGCGGCTATTTCAGCATCGCTGAGTTTGCCGTCCTTGTCGGTGTCGAGGGCGCTCAGGGCGGCGGCGGCGGAACGGAGAGGTTCGACCTCGGCGCCGTCTATTGATCCGTTGTGATTGGAGTCGAAGCTGGCGAGACCGGCGGCAGCGCCGCGGGCTTTTTGGCTCTTCTTTCCTTTACCCTTTTCGGCAGCGCCGGCGGGGATGGTACAAAGGGCGAGGATGGTGAGGATTGCGGGTAGTTTCATGGGATTGGAGGGAGTGATCTGTTGTTTATTTCGTGGGTTTGGCGGAGGTGCCTCAGGTCAGGAATTGGTTCCGGATCGGGAGGTGTTCCGATAGCAATGCGGATGGCGAATCCTTTACTGTATCCCGCGTTTGCGGAGTCCGGGATAAAAAGGTGGCGACCTGCCCCGGTCTCCGTCCACGGTTCCGCCTGTTCACCTCCATGAAACGCATCCTCCTCGCCCTATTCGCCAATTTCACCGCAACCACTGCACGCGGCGTGGAGATCATCGCCCACCGCGGCGCGTCTGCGGACGCGCCGGAGAACACCCTCACTTCCATGAAGCTCGCATGGGCGCAGGGCGCGGATGCCATCGAAGTGGATTTGTGGCTTTCAAGGGACGGTAAAATCATCGTCTTCCACGATGCGACGACAAAGCGGTTTGACGGCACTGGGCGGAAGATTTCCGACCTCACGCTGGAGGAATCCCGGCAAATGGATGTGGGTGCCTGGAAGGGTGAGCGATACAAAGGTGAACGCGTGCCATTGCTGGAGGAGGTGCTGGCGACCATTCCCGCCGGAAAACGTGCAGTGCTCGAAATCAAATCCGGTTCGGAACTTGTGCCGGAACTCGCGCGGGTACTTCGTGCTGTGGCGCGCCCCTCAGCGGAGACATGCGTCATCAGTTTTAGCCACGCAGCACTCGCAGCATCGAAAAAGGAACTTCCCGCGCTGGAGCATTATTTTCTCTCACGCTGGAAGGTGGACGACAAGACCGGCAAAGCGCCGGAACTCGCGGGGCTCATCGCGCAGGCGAAGGAGGCGAAGTTTGATGGACTCAATTTGGAATCTGCCTGGCCAATAGACGCCGCCTTTGCCGGGCAGGTAAAGACGGCCGGCTTGAAGCTGCTCGTGTGGACGGTGAACGATGCAAGCACCGCGCGACGCCTCGCTGCGGCGGGAGTGCATTCCATTACCACCGACCGGCCCGGCACGCTGCGCGAGGATTTGCAGCCGGGCGCACGCCTGCTGCCGGAGTCCAATCGCGCTCAGGGCGAGTTGCGCGTCGTATCCTACAACGTGCTCGGAGGGCGCAATCCGGACGGCGCGCACGACTTAAATCGCGTGGCAGGCATCATCCGCGCGCTGAATCCGGACGTTGTCGCGCTGCAGGAAGTGGACGTGCGCACGAAACGTTTCCATGGACGCGACCTGCCCTCGGAACTGGCGATGCTCACGGGGATGCGCGCGCTTTTCGCCGAGGCCATGCCCTTCAGCGGAGGCAGCTACGGCGAGGCTGTGCTCACACGGCTGCCCGTCAAATCGCACAAGGAGCACTTGCTGCCAGCGCGCGCGAACAGTGAGCCACGCGCCGCGCTGGAGGTGCTCTGCCGACTGCACGCCGGCACCGATGCGCCGCGGCTGCGCTTCATCGCCACCCATCTCGATCATCAGGACGCCGAGGACGATCGCCTGATGCAGGCCGCGAAACTGTTGGAGCTTTTCCACGATCCCGTGTCGCCGCCATCGCTGCTCGCAGGCGATTTCAATGCGGCTCCCGACTCTGCGTCACTGCGACAACTCCAGCCCAAGTGGACGCTCACCTGGCCGGAGGGCCGCGCGCCCGCGACTTGGCCGGCCATCAAGTCACATCAGGCCATTGACCACGTCTTCTCCGCCGGACCATGGAAGGTGCGTCGCGCCATCACCGCACTCGAAGCTTTCCCCGGCGATGCAGACTGGAAGGCGAAAATCGAAGCGGCGTCCGACCACCTGCCCATCGTAGTTGAACTCGAACTGCGCTGATCTTTCCGATCATGATCACTCACCGCCACACACTCCCATGAAGCTCATCCTCACCTCGCTCCTCACGCTCCTCTGTGCCAGTGCTATCGCTGCGGACAACAAGCGGCCGAATATCATCCTCATTATGGCGGACGACATCGGCTATTCCGACATCGGATGCTACGGTGGCGAGATCGCCACGCCAAACCTTGATGCGCTCGCTGCGGGCGGCCTGCGTTTCACACAGTTCTATAACACCGCACGCTGTTGCCCCACGCGGGCAGCGCTGCTCACCGGACTCTACGCCCATCAGGCGGGCATCGGGCATATGGTGGACGGCGTGGGGCCAAAGTCAGGTGCGGAGTCTTACTCGGGAGAATTGAGCCGCCGTGCGGTGACTATCGCCGAGGCATTGAAGACCGCTGGCTACGCGACTTACGTGAGCGGCAAGTGGCACGTGACTCAGAATATCCGGCCCGCGGGTGAGGCCGACAAAACCAACTGGCCGAGGCAGCGCGGCTTTGATCGCTTCTACGGTACGATCCATGGCGGGGGGAGTTTCTTCGACCCGAATACGCTTACGCGCGACAACACCTACATCTCGCCTTTCGCCGATCCGGAATACCGGCCCGCAGAGTACTATTACACCGACGCGATCAACGACCATGCCGTGCGCTTTGTCACCGGGCACCATGAGCACCATGGGTGATAGCCCCTCCATCGCGGGTCGCATCA
>JANOZA010000743.1:0-3095 GCA_031429155.1 Verrucomicrobiota bacterium
CGCCCGCGCTTTTGCCGAGGGCACCCGCGAAAAAGCCGCTGCCGCCGATCACTTTACCGCTGCCGGATTCCAAAGCGGGCCCGTCACTCGACTGAACTGCTATGGGAATCTCTGGATTCCCGCCGCCCATCTTGAGAGGGAAGGCCGGAGTCAACAGGACCCGTGAGGAACCTAACTGGATATGTCAGCCCTTTAGGCATCATTCGCCGGGAGGGGAGGCGTCAGCCTGCAAGCAGGGGATGATGGGGCGGGCATTGTTGGGTTTGGTGAAGGAAAGTGTCGAGGGAGTGATTCGGCCCGCTGCGCCAGATGCCACAAGAGGCCACCCGGAGCAAAATCCAGCCTGTCTCCTCCGGCACCGGTGCGAAAAACAAAAGCCCTGCTCCGTCGCTGGAGCAGGGCTTTGCTTGATTTCGATTCCCATCAGACCGTGCGGCGGCGACGGCGGCTCAGAGCGAGCAGGCCAGCGGCACCAGCCAGCAGGGTGCTGGAGGGCTCGGGCACGTAGGTCAGGCGGATGTCGTTGCCGGTGTTGCCGAGGTAGGTGATGGACCAGTAGTCCTCCACCGCTGCGGTTTCCGGGACAGGCCAAGTGCCGGAATCGCCGAAGCCCTCGGGCATTCCAGTGAAGGTGCCGCTGCCGAGGATGGCGTCGCCGCCGTCGTTGAGCCAGATGTCGAAGAAGTCGTTCTGGTTGGGGACGTAGGTGTTGACGAGACTGACGACGAGGAGGCCGCCATTGAGGGTGAGGCTGCCGGTGGTATTGATCTGGTCGTGGAAGCCGCTGCCGGTGCCGGCGGTGAGGCCGCCGATTTCGATGTTCACATTGCCGGCGGTGGTGATGCCGCTGGTGCTGAGGATGCCGGGGCTGGCTCCAGGGTTGATGGTGCCGCCCGCGGCAACTGCGAGCGCGCCGGTAGTGCCAGTGCCGCCGAGGGTGCCGCCGCTATTTATTGTGAGGAGGCTGCTGGAGGCGATGCTGGAGCCGGCTTCGAGGCGGAGAGTGCCGTTGTTGACGGTGGTGGGGCCGGTGTAGGTGTTGGTGCCGCTGAGGGTCATAGTGCCCGGACCGTCTTTGGTGAAACCGCCGGCGGCGCTGGCGAAGTCGCCGGACTGGTCGAGCAGCGGGGTGCTGATGGTGAGGTCCGCGGCGGCGCTGCCCGTGACATCGGCGACGGTGAAGATGGTGTTCGCCCCCAGGTGGGTGCCCTTGCCGTTGCCTGTCGAGATGTTGCTGGCTACAGAGCCGCCTACGGTGACATCGCCACGAAGCTGGTAGCCCTGGAAGGTGCCGGTGTCGGTGGAGGACTGGGTCAGCAGGCCGCCGTTAAGCGTCACGGGGCCGAGCACATTGTAGCGGGTGGAGGTGAGGCTGCCGCCGGCATTGACGGTCACGGCGGGGAGGTTGGCGTTGCCCACGCCGTTGCCGAAGATGTTGTTGCTGGTGAAGCTGAGGGTGCCGGTGTTGTTCACGGTGACGGTGCGCCCGGCCTGATTGACGACGCCGAGCACGCCATTGGTGCCGGCGCTACCCGCGGAGGCGATCAGGCTGCCGTTATCTACGGTGACGTTGCCGGTGAAGGTGCTGTTGGTGGCCGACAGGGTCAGCGAATTGGCTCCGCCTTTCACGAAATTGATGCGCCCGGTGAGCGTGCCGCCAAAGGTGGCGTCAGCCGCCTGATTGACGGTGAAGGTGGAAGTGGCGGAGGCGTGGGAATTGGAAATGCCTCTGGTAGTGGTGTTGAGCGTGACCGCGGCGTAAGTCAGTGTGGAGATGGTTTGATCGAAGCCGTTCAAGTCAAACGTGGCGACCTGGTCGGCCGACTGCCCGATGATCAGCGTAGTGGTGGTGGGCACGGCGTTGGTGGCTCCGATGCGGAAGGTGCCGAAGAGCGAGGCGGCGGAGGCGAAGGTGTTGCCGGTGGTGTTCAGATTGAGCACCGCGCCGTCGGTGACCGCGATGCGCGCTCCGGTGCTGGGCAGGTTGATGGCGGTAGTGGTATAATTGTGAGTGCCCGCGCCGCGGAAGAAGACGACGTTCGAGTTTGGCACGCCGGGAGCCTCGGCGTAGGAGCCGGGCGTGGTCTCGGCGAGACCACCGGTGTAGTTGACCGTGGTGCCGGTGGCGGCAGTGAACTGGCTGACGCTGGAGCCGCCGAGGCGAATAGGAGAGTCAATGTTGCTGGTCCCGCTGGCTCCAGTAATGGTCACGCCGCTGCGCAGGCTGACAGTCGGCGACAACTGAAACGACGTCATGTTGAGCGTCGTGGTGGCGGGCAGATTGACCCCGACGGGGAAAGAGAGGTTGTTGGAGGTGCCGCCCGTTGTCGCGTTGGCGGGGTAGTTGAGGGTGATGGACGGCGCGGCGGGCAGGGAGGTCTGGCCGGCCAGCGTGACGACGGCGGCGGCGGTGCCGAGCGCAGTGACGGACATAGCGCCGGTGAAGCCGGTGTTGTTTCCGGTGAGGGCGAAGGTGCCGAGGCCGGCCGCCACGTTCTGGATCGTCAGCGGATCGCTGCCGGTGATGGCTCCCGGGACAGTGAGCGTGCCGGGGCTGCCGTTGGAGAAGGCGAGCACGCCCCCGCCGGAGCCTACCGCGATGCTGCGGTTGGCGGTGAGGTCGGTGGTGGCGGTGGCAAGGAGGCGTCCGCCGCCGCTGAGGGCGACGGTGTTGGTGGCCACGCCGCTGCCGAGGCCGGTGGCGGCGGCGATCTGGAGCGTGCCGCCAGTGACGCTCATCAGGCCGGTGTGCGTATTGACTCCGCTGAGGACGAGCGTGCCTGCGCCGGCTTTGGCAATGGCGTTGGCGGTGGTGCCGTTGGAGATGATGCCGCCGAGGGTGAGTGTGCCGGCATTGACCGTGATGGTCCGCGTGGTGCCGGCGCTGGTGCCGAGGCCGACTACGCCGGTGCTGAGATTGAGGGCATTGCCGCCGGTGCCGGTGTAGGCAAAGTCACCGTTGACGGTGGTGGGCTTGGCGTTGCCCATCGTCAGGCTGGCGACGGTGCTGTCGAGTGCGCCGCCGTTGATGGTCAGGTTGCCGGCTACGGTGCCGAGGGCGGTGGTGCTGCCGAGCGCGAGCGTGCCGTTGTTGA
>JANOZA010000744.1:0-7217 GCA_031429155.1 Verrucomicrobiota bacterium
GCAAGGTGCCCGGCGTGGCGCTGTCGAAGCTGATGAGGCGGCGGTCCGTGGTGGAACCGAAGAGGGTGGCGGCGGACGCCTGCGCGCCGGAGAGCGCGAGCATCGCGCCGGTGAGGATGAGTTGAGTTTTCATGGCAAGGCGAGGAAATAGCGGGCGCGCTTCGGCAGGTCAATGAATTTGCGGGGGAAAGTTTTGTGTGGTCACGGGAGTGTGAAACTGCCGGTGCCGTGACGTGCGTGCTCGCCGGGATCGTCATCGGCCTCACCTGCGGAGCGCGGCGACCGCTGCTGGCCTGTCTCGGCTGGACCCTGGCCTGTGCTGCCGCGAACCTCGTTCTGGCACAGGCCGGCTGCGCCGTCACCGGGGCGCTGGATTGAATGCCGCGCGGAATCCGTGAGGGCATGTCAGCCGTCTGCGAATTGTCTGTCGCGCGGCGGAGACACGGCTATAAGAGGCCGCATGGAAAATTTCCCGCAGCCGGCGGATGGAGACGCCTCCTGGCAACAGGCGCCGGGAGCATTCCCGGCGACGGTGTGGACGGTCGTGCTGGCGGTGCGGGAGGCGGCGCCGCGCGGGAGCGGGCACTGGAGACGCTGTGCCGGCGGTATTGGCGTCCAGTGTATGCGTGGGTGCGGCGCAGCGGGATGTCGCGCGAGGATGCGGAGGATTTGACGCAGGCGTTCTTTTTGAAAGTCCTCACGCAGCAAGTCATTGAGCGTGCCGAGCGGGAACGCGGGCGGTTTCGATCGAGGCTGCTGACGGTGCTGCGGAGTTTTCTCACGGACGAATGGGATCGCAGTCAGGCGCAAAAGCGCGGCGGCGGACGCGCGGCGTTTTCGCTGGATGTGGAGTCCGAGGAGTCGCGCGAGGCGCTGGAGACTCCCGGCGGCAACACGCCGGAGAAGGCCTACGACCGGCGCTGGGCGCTGGAGGTGCTGGAGAATGCGCGCGTCAAGCTGGGCGGGGAATGCGCCGCGGCCGGCAAGGGCGCGACCTTTGACGGGCTGTTCCCGCCGGCGCAGCAGACCGAGGAAACTCAGGCCGCGCTAGCGGAGCGGCTGGGCGTGACCCACAACGCGATCAAGATGACGGCCCGACGGATGAGGAAGCGGCTGGAGGAACTGATCCGCACGGAAGTGGCGCAGACGGTTTCCACGAAGGAGGAAATGGAGGAGGAAATCAGACACCTCATGACGGCCCTTTCCGAATGAAGAATGCAAAATGAAGAATGAAGAATCGCCGGCGAGAGAGCAGCGGGCACCAGGCATTTGCGCCGAGTGCGCGCGTCCGCTCCCCGCGGGCCTGCCGTCGCAGATGTGTCCGCAGTGCGTGCTCGGCGGCGCGCTGGCGGACGACGAGGAGTTCCCCGATGTTTCGCCTGTGATGGGCGATTGGCGGCTGCTGGAGGAGATCGGGCGCGGCGGCATGGGCGTGGTGTATCGCGCGCATCGGCTGGACGGCGGGCCGGAGGTGGCGCTGAAGACGCTGGTGCTCGGCGAACTGGCCACGCCGGAAACGCTGCGGCGCTTTCGCCACGAAGCCAAAGCGGCGGCGGCCCTGACCCATCCGAATCTCGTCACCATCCAGGAGGTGGGTGAGCAGGAAGGGGTGCCGTTCATCGTGATGCCGTACTTCGGAGGCGGGACGCTCTCGACGCGGCTGGCGGAGGGCGCGCAATTTCAGCGGCGGCACGCAACTGGAGCAGGGCGATGTGCTGCTGGCCAAGAGCGGCGCGCTGGCTATTCCCGGGGATCTCGCCATCACCGGCGCGCGGGTTTCATTGCTCGGCAGCCAACAAATCGCCGACACCGCTGCGGTCACCATGAACTTCGGTATTCTCGACCTCGGCTCGCAGGCGGACACCATCGGCTCGCTCGCCGGGCCGAAGGGCGAAGTGAAATTCTCCACCGGCACGCTCACCACCGGCGGCAACAACGCCAGCACCGCCTTCAACGGCCTGCTCAGCGGCTACGGTGCCAACAGTCTCGTCAAGACTGGCACCGGCACGTTCACTTTGGAAAACAAATCCACCATCGGCGGCAGCAACACGCTGACCGGCGGCGTCGCGGTCAATGGCGGCACGCTCACGATGAACAACGTCCACGACAGCCCTGTGACAGTGAATGCCGGCGGCCTGCTCAATGGCAGCGGCACCGTCGGAGCCGTCACCGTCAACGGCGGCAGGGTCTGTTTGTGCGCGTTGAAAACCGCGGGCCTCACCGTCACCGGCGCCGCCTCGCAGGTGCTCACCGACATTCAGGGCGTGACCCCCGGCGTCAACTTCGGGCACCTCAAAGTCGCCGGCGCGGTGAACCTCACCGGCAGCACCTTCGCCGCCACACTCGGCTACGCGCCCTTCACGGGAGCCAGCTTTCTGCTCATTGATAACGACGGCAGCGACGCGGTGACCGGCACCTTCAACGGCATCGCGGAAGGCGGCACGGTGCTCCTCAACGGCAAGACCTTTACCATCACCTGCCACGGCGGTGACGGGAACGACGTAGTCCTCAGTTTCACCGGTGCGGGCCTCACGCCGCCGGTCATCACCGTCTTCACCTCCACGGCGTTCTCCAGCCCTGGCACACCCATGAGACATGAGCACTTCGAAGTGCTCGGTCCGCCCGGCGTCCTCCTCCAGGTGCAATACAGCGGCAACCTCCAGTCGTGGACTCCGCTGGCCATCAGCGGCACCCCCAATGCCCAGGGACAACTCACTCTCAACTTCGACTTCCCCGACTTCTCCTCCCTCAGCGATCCTCTCTTCTACCGCGTCATCGTCCCGTGAGCCGGGACTAACGGGCTACCGGACGCGTCTCATGTTGTATGGCTGAGCGGAACGATTCGACTGCCATGAGGTAGTGCGGCCATCTGAACGGACGCGGGGATCATGGTAATTGCCGCCGCCCTGTCCGTGCCCGTGGCCGTCATGGGACTCGTGGCGCCCGCCGTAGTAGTAGCGACCGTCATGATAGTAACGATTGGTGTAGGCGCGTCCGTGGTCGTGATAGCTGCCGTTTTCATAGCGACCGCCGGAGTAGTAGCGGCCCCCATAAAAATAGGCGTCGCCAGCGTAGCCTGGAGGAAGAGTGGCATAACTGCCGTAGCTGACGCCGACGGTAGAGACGCCGGCATCCGGGTAAGCTCCCGGTACGACACAGGAGGTCAGGGAGAGAGTGGCGAGCGCAGGAAGCAGAAGGAGGATTTTAGGATATTTCATGGTGCTGTTTGGGTGGGGTTGAGATGAGTTGAGGGCAGATGATTTCATGGCGCAGCACTCAATGCTGCGACTGTTCGTGTGCTTCCACGAACCAGAGATTGAAGTCGGTGCCGCGGGAGACTTCGGTGAAAATGTCGGCGGTGTCCGCGTCTTCGAGTTTGTTGGCCTGTTCGATCGCTTTGCGGATCAGTTCACCATAAAAAGCAAGGGCATGGGCCAGTCCGGCGATGTGCTTACTGGCACTGGAAATATCGAGCGCATACTCCGGCAGACTGGATTGCTGCGCCGCCACCCGGATGGTGCCGCGGGCCGTGCCGCCCAGTTGCACGATGCGCTCAGCGATCGTGTCCACGTATTTCCCCGTGTCAGTGAAGACCTTGTCGAACAGTTCATGCAGCGCGATGAAGTTCGGCCCCTTCACATTCCAGTGCGCCTGCTTCGCCTGCATCATCAGGTCTATTGAATCCGCCAGCCGCTCCTGCAGCAGTGCCGCGATTTCGATTCTCGTCTTTTCCGGCAGGCTGTTTCGGGTGTGTGTCAGTTTGGTTTCCATTGTCCAGTCTGATAGGCGATGAAGCCGCTCTCCTGCTATGGGGTGTTCACCCCAGGCGAACCCTGGTCCTCAATGAAGGTTGGCCGGATGCTCCTGCTGAAAGTAATCCCGGACTTTGGCTGCGATTTGACGGTCCGTCATCTTGTCCACGGTCTCCACCTTCACGGTGCGCCCGCCGGGTTTCTCTTTCTCAAGGCGTTTGCGAAACTCACCCTTGGCCTCGCCGGGGCCGAAAATCAGGAGTGATTCGGCCTCCTGCAGGCAGGCGATGATTTCGTCGTAATAAGTGTTAAGGCGCTGCTGAAACTTACGGTCCTTTACATCATCAGCGGGAACCTGGAGCGCCTCATACTTTTCTCCTGATGGCACCCCGTCCCGGCGCCCAGGCTGCCGGTCCGCATGGGACAGAATGATTTTGATGTCTGCGTCTGACCCGGAAGCCAGCACGATTACCGCCCTCCGATGGTCTATCCATATTCCGATGTGTTTATTCATAGACCGAATGCTGTCAGCATCTGCGCGCTTCGGCTATGGGGTCTTGACCCCACACGAGATGCGTCCTTCCCGCATAGATTGTCCCGGACGGCGCTCAGTCCTCCACGCGGCAGCCTACCTTCAGCGTCACCTGCCAGTGATGCACTTTTCCTTTCTCTATGTTGCCGCGGGTCTCGATAACCTGAAACCATGACAGATGCTTCATGGTTTTGTGGGCGTGCCTGATTGCCTTCGTCACGGCATCTTCCATGGAAGTCGCGGAGGTACCTGTGAGTTCAGTGAGCGTATAGATCGGGTCTTTCATAAAGATTCTGGTAACTTCTTTCGTTCAGATATGTGGCCTCATGAATTGAGTCGCCACAGCGCAAAACTCAGTACCGCCGCAAAGCTCACCCATGCCAGATACGGCAGCATCAAAACACCTGCGGTCCGCCGCACTCGCCAAAACAAAACCACCGTCACCACCAGTGCCAGCCACAGCAGCACCATGTCCATCAGCGCCAGGCCGGGCCGGTGCAGGCCAAAAAACAACGGGGTCCACAGTGCATTGCACAGCCATTGCCCCAGAAACCAGCCCAGCGCCTTGCCCTGCTTGCGCCAGCCTCCTTCACGCCACACCAGCCACGCGGCCACCGCCATCAGGATGTACAGCACCGTCCACACCGGACCAAACAGCCATGCCGGCGGCTGCCACACCGGCTTCACCAGGCCGGCATACCAGTCGTCCGGGGAGAAGAACATCCCTCCGGCAGCGGCGGCAAAACACAGCGTCACCCAAGCGACGAGCGCAGGGAGGCGACCTTCTGGAGCTGCGGGCGAGGGCGTATTCATCATATTAAATCTTTTCCGGAGGAACTTGCAGCCCCGCCTGGTCAATCTCAAGCCAGCCTTCCGCGAACAAATTGCGCCGTGATCTCTGCGACGCGCCGACCGTAACGCTCTGCCGTGGCCAGGTCGCCCCGCGAAGGCGCGTCCGGCGGCTTCACTTGAAAACTCGTCGCCATGGGGCCGAGGAATGATCCCACACGGTTCTCCGCGTCAGGTCCGGGGCCCGCGATTTCATTCATCGCCTCCGGCTGATTGCACGACGGCATCAGGCCCAGTCCCACGTAGATCATGCCGTGCTGCATCGCATTGATGAGCAGTCCCGTCAGCGTATTTAACTTGTCGCCGGAAAACGAGGACGAGTTGGTGAACGCTCCTGCGATCTTGTCTTTCCACGCGAGTGTGAACCACTTTTTCGCCGCGGTTTCGATAAACAGCTTCATGCTCGCAGACATGCTTCCCATGTACGTTGGGCATCCGAAGATGATGGCATCCGCGGCATCCAGTTCATCCAGACGGGCTGCGGCTTCCTCCACCGTGAGGAGCGTAACGCTTCCGGCATTGGCGCTCTGCACACCCCGGAGCACCGCTTCCGCCTGCAGCTTCGTATGGCCCGAACCGGAATGATAGATAATGGCGATGTGGCTCATCGTAGTTAATCATTGAGGTGCTGAAAGTATTCCGGGCACCCAGCGCACTTTAATCCGTGGGGTAGTCACCGTCCCCAATCTCCGTCGCAGCGCGTTGTTCGCGGGCTGCTGCTTCGCCGCCGGTGCGCCCCAACTTTTCCGCTTCGGTTTCTCTTTTCTCCGCCGGCCATTTCGACGACTGGTGGCCAGACCCGTGAGGTGATTCATCCCTTTCCGTAATCCCGGCAGCATACCGTGAAACCTCCGACGCAGGATTTTCAACGTGATGGGCCGCAGCATCCTCCATCTCCTCCGCACGCAGGGTTTCAGGATCGGGAAGACTGTCATCGTTGTCTAAGAATGTAGGCATAAAAGTAATCTAAGTAAGTTCAATAGTTGAGCGCGAGCCGGGAGCACTGCCGGAAATGGCAGGACACCCCGGCTCCGGTGTAAAACTATTTCTTGTCCGCGACGGCTTCCTTCATGGCACCACTCCCAGGTTTCACTGCGGCACAAAACATGGAGTCGTCACCGCACTTTGAGCAGACGTGCTTCACTTCGGCATCCTTGCCTTTGCCTTTGCCGGTCGCGACCACTTCGACGCTGCCGTCACAGCCTTCGTGGCATTTGCATTTTTCTCCGGCGGTCATCATTTTGATGTGAGCTGTGCTCCCGGCGGTCACCTTCATTCCCAGGACGTGTTTGCATTTGCTGCAGACCATGGCGAGGGAATCGCCAGTCTTGAGGGCTTCTGCCTGAGCCTGGGTGTTGATCTGGTTCATGTGGCACATCTCCGGGGCCGGCTTCACATGCTCGGAAACTACCTCTGCGGCCTGTGCTGTATTGAGCAGCCACACGCCGGAAGCCAGCGCGAAGACGGCTCCGCTGCCGAGGATGATTTTAGTGAGGAGGTTGGATTTAGTTTTCATGGTGTTGTTGTTGTTTTAGTTGGGTGTTTTGTTTCGCGGATTGACTCCGCAAATGGATGAGCTTTCGCCGGTTGCCGGGAGCCATCGCAGGTCATTCGCAGTTGCAGCCTGCGGTATCCGCGGGTTCTGCGGTGGCAAAAGACGCGAGGAATTTCTGTCGGCACTCGTCGCTGCAAAAATGGAATGTCTCGCCTGCGCGCTCAGCATGAATGGCGGTGGCTTTGTCCACGGATATGCCGCAGACGGGGTCATTGGCGCGGTCGCTATTCATGCTCATGCTTCATCCTGCGCGGCACGGGACATCATCGCGATGGGGTGTAACCCTACTCCGCTACCCCATCGTCTGCTTGTGCCGCAGCGAGTTCCTCACGGTCTTCACCAGTTCCAGGACCAGCAGCGGAATGGCACCCAGGGCGAGCAGCAGGAAACAATCAGCAAGCGGCATGTAGGAAGTTCTCAGGAAGCTGCCCAGCGCCGCGCTGTGCTGGCTCCACACCTGGAGCGCGAACGAAATGACGACGACGGCGAGGAGATGGAGGTTGGTGAAAAGCGGAATGCGCCAGACCGG
>JANOZA010000745.1:0-1508 GCA_031429155.1 Verrucomicrobiota bacterium
CTGAAACGCGGAGTGCGGAAATGGGATGCTGAACCACGAAGGCACGAAGGGCACGAAGTTCGAACCGATAGAGGTCAGAGGTCAGGAGTCGGTAATCAGTAATCGGTGCGTCAGTGGGCGGTGGGTCAGTGCGCTGGGGATTTTAGCGTTTCAGCTTTGGTGATTTCAGTCCTGAACCAGGCAGGACGGTTTGTTCCCACGCCCGCTGATCCACGCATACACCGCCTGAAATTCAGCGGCGACTTGGGGCCACAGAAACCGTTCCTCAATCAAGGCGCGGCCGCGTTGCCCCATCGCCTGACGTTCGATCTCAGACATTGCGAAGAGCGTGTGCAGACCGCTGGTGATGCTGGCCGGGTCCGGTTGAATCTGGATGGCCGCCCCGCGCTGATAGCCGATGGGGAGGTTGCACTGCGGAGTGATTAAAGCGGGCTTGGCATTGGCCCAGGCTTCCAGCACGACCATCGGCAATCCTTCGCTGAAGGAGGGCAGGACAAATGCATCGGCCTGTGCGAAGGCCGCCGCCTTGTTCGGTTCCGAAAGCCCGCCGAGGAAGTGAACCCGTCCGGCGGCGGGCCGCCCGGCGAGGACCGCGCGCAGCTCCGGCTCGTAGCCGATCTGATCCCAGCCCGCGATGACGAGATGCCAGGCGGGTGCGGGCGATCCGGCGGCGGCGGTCCAGCCCGCGAGCAGTTCCTTCAATCCCTTTTTCGGATGCAGCCGGCCGAAGTAGAAAAGGACTTTTTCGCCCGGCGGAATCTGCCCGCTCCACGGGGCGACCCCTGGCAGGCCGACCGGCAATTCCACGCCCACCGGGATGACGCAGACCGGATTGCGCAAACCGACGGCGCGAATGGCTTCGACTTCGGCAGAGCAAAGCGCGTGCAGACAGGTCGCACCGGCGAGGTGGGCCTTTTCATAAAAGCTCCAGGCCATCCGCTTTTTCCAACGGGACTGGCGCAAGGCCCACGGGTCCAACATGCCGTGCGGTGAAACCATGTAGGGGAGACGCCGGTCCTGGCAGTGGCGACGAGAAGCGAGCGAAGTGTAAGTCCACAAGCCGTGTGCGTGAACCAGGTCCGCCGCGTTTTCGCCAAGGACGCGCGCGAGCTCCGGCGCGTAGCCGAAGGCGCGGGAGCCAAGCGCCGGACAACTTTGCGGCACCACAGGTTTCCAGGAAGCGCGGTCTGGCTCGCTGAATTCATCCGCCACCCCGACGGCGGACACGGAGACGCCGGCCTCAGCCAGCGCGCGCCCGAGCAGGCGCATGGTGTTAAAGATCCCGCCGTAGCGCCGGGAGAGGGAGTAGGCGGTGAAGAGGGCTTTCATGGGCGGAGCAAGGCGCGCAACAGAACCCGGCCCAGCAGACCTGACGGTGGTCGGGATGACTTTGCACTTTCGACGGCCGCCTTCATGCCGTCGGCAAACATCGCGGGACTCCAGCGACCGATGATCCGTTCGCTCTCCCGGCCCATTGCTTCACGGTCCGGCCGCCGGGTCATGTCCTC
>JANOZA010000746.1:0-11131 GCA_031429155.1 Verrucomicrobiota bacterium
CCTTCATGTCGAGAATGGGATAGCCGGCGGGTAACTGGAAGCTGTGCGCGGGATTCGCGCCGCCGCCCCAGGAGCAGATGAGTCGCCCATCGTCATCGTGAGCGAGGCCCCACTGGCTGATGCGTCCGCGGGTGTGCGGCAGAGCCTGGAGTTTGCCACCATTCCATGTGAGGCGGCGGTCGTTGGTGCAAATGGTGTTGTCGAGATTCCACAACATGCCGCTCTGCTGGTGCTCGATGTTGCCGTGGTCTTCGCCGCCCTGCCATGCGACTTCGCGGCGGTCGGAGACGCCGTCTTTGTTGTCGTCAAAGTAGGCGTAGATGCTGGAGTCTTCGGTGAAGTTGACGAGCACCCGGTCGTGCATGGGCATGACGGAGCGGGGCAGGATGACGTTATCTATAAAGACGGTGCGCTTGTCCATTTTGCCATCGCTGTCGGTGTCGGTGAGCTTCACCACACGGCTCACGGGATCGAGCTGGCGGGTGGCATGCTCGTCCTGCATGTAGGTGCGCCATTCGCAGACGTAGAGCGAGCCATTGCCGTCGAAGGCGATCATCGAAGGCTCTTCGACCATGGGTTCGCTGGCCACACACTCGAGGTGATAGCCCTTGGGAACCTCGATGGTCCTGATGGTCTCCTCCGGCTTGAGGGCCGGGAAGGTGGTGTCGGGATTCCATTCGCCCTGAGCGTGCGCGGAAAACGCAAGAACCGGCAGCGAGGTCAGGGCGGCGAAACGGAGTAGAAGTCGGGATGAACGGCAAATCATGCGCCGCATCTAGTGGTGTCCTGCGGTGAGCGCCAGCCCGCACATGTGGTGGAAGATATATGGAGATCCGCGACGGCATTTCACCGGGAATGGACGGCGGGACTCCAAGTCCGGCTGCGATTGGGACGCAGGACACCGCAGAAGAAAAGGGAGGAACCGTTTCTGGAAAATGCCGTTTCCAGAAGGGAGGTGGGATGTTATAGGGGGGGCTATGAATCCCGTGCCTGATCCGGCCACAAAGTTCTATCTTGTCATCAACGGTGCCCCTCAGGGACCGTACAATGCCGGGATGGTGATGAATTTATGGCAGCAGAAATCCGTGGATGCCGCTACCCTAATCTGTGCGGAGGGCGGTGCGGCGTGGGTGCCGCTCCAGGAGATGGAACCAGTGCTGCGGGCGGTCGCGCCGCCGGTGGCGCCAGTGGGATATGGAGGCGCGCCAACGACGGGCACCGCGCCCCGCCCCAGTCAGCCGGCTGCCGTGCAGCAGTTGGAGATCCTGAAAGACGGCGACAACACCCGCACGCTGCGGCTGAGCACTCTCGCCGCTGCTCTGGTCCTCTTTTGTCTGCCCTGGCTGGAATTGAAGTGCGCCGGGCAGCGACTCGCTTATCAAAGCGGGGTCCAGACAGTGCGCAATCGGCTCAGTCCGGACGGCGACATGCTGGAAATGGCGAAAATGGGCGGCGGCCATGTCGGCAAAACTGACGCACTGGATGAAAAGGAGTTTGGCGAAAAGGCCGGTGCCTCTTACCTGACGGCCGGGGCGCTGCTCTGCCTGGTGATCGCTTTTGCCGTGGCCATTGGAGCTTCCGGGCGGGCTGCTTCCGGAGTGATGGCGGGGCTGGCTCTCGCGCTTCTTGGCTTGCAGGCGGTGGTGGGATTCCCCCTCCAGGCGGCTGTGGAGAAGGAGATGAATCAGGTGGACCGGAGCATGGCGCCGATGGGTTCGCATGGCGGTGGTGAGGACATGGGGCGGGAGATCATTTCAGGAATGATGCCCAGGGTGAGCTTCTCGCCGTGGTTTTATGCCGAACTGGTCCTCCTCGGGGCGGTGACCGTCATAGGGCTCTCAGGGGCGGGTAGTCAAAAGACGCGGTGACGAGTTGCTTTTGCTTCGCCTCGCTCAGAACTCCCGGCCGAGCGCAGTTGGGCCGGCCCGAACTTTTTTCAGCAAGTTCGAGAAGAGACTCGACAATGTGGGCTGGATTATCATACCAATTAGGAAGTGCTGGGGCATTCACGCTCTGCCTCCGGCAGCTTCTTTACACCTGAACTCAAATCCACCCACTATGAAATCACTCCCGATCCTCCTTGGCCTTGTCGTCATTGCCAGCAGCGCTTCAGCCGCTCCCATCGCGTTGAGCCCCGGAAATTTCCTCTACACGCAAAATTTCGACAGCCTAGCGCTGGCTGCCAATAACGGAGTCGCCACCAGCACCTGGGCGGATGACAGCACCATCCCGGGATGGTCGTGGTACCGGGCTGGGAATACCGCAGGGGCACCGCCCGGCCTCGCGGGGGCGGCGTTCAGCTATTTTGTTGCTGACGGCACGGAAGCGCCGACCACAGCGCCACTGGCGCACGGCTATTATTCAGTGGGCACCGCCGCCAGTGCCGACCGGGGCATGGGTTTTTCCCCCACCACGGGACAAGGCGAATTGTCTGCCATCCTAATCTTCCAGAACGCCACTGCCGGTCCGCTGAAACTCTCCCGTGTAAAGTTCACTACCGAAGCCTATCGCGCCAACAGTGAGGCCAACAATAAAGACAGCATCTTCGTCTGGTATAAGTCCGCCCCGGACGCCGCATCGCTGACCACCAACACCATTGCCACGGTTGCCAGCAACACGACTGACTTCATCGCCGGCACTAACACGACGGCCCCGACTTCCTACTACATCTCCGGCTGGACGAATCTGCCGGAGTTTACCCGGACCACCACTAATGCCACCGCAGGGGCTGAACTGGCCCCTGAGACGAACTTATTTGATACGGCACCGACCAGTTCCACAGTGGTCATTCCTGCGGGCGAGTTTCTCGCCATCCGCTGGAGTAATCTGAACGACCGGGGTGCCGATGCGATTCAGGGTATTGACGATTTGGAACTGACGTTCGAGCCCTCAAGCGCCTGCGTCGTGACGGGCTCCGCCAGCGCGGTTACCCGCCTGCCTGGAGCAGATCCGACAATTGCGACGGACGACTCTGTCAGCTTCATGTTCAATGTTACGGCGACGGCCGGTTCACTGTCCGGTTGGTTGGTTCCGGCGGGCGGCCCGGCGGCCGGAACGTCCGGCGATTATGACAGGCCCGTGAGTGTCACGCTTCCCATCTCTGATTTCGGTGCCACCGGCACGGCCCCCATTCGTGTAGAGGATGCTACGGAGACCTCGTGCTTCAGTAATGTGATCGTCACCGCTCCGCTGTTTATCCAATCGGTGACAGCGACCAACAGCCCGAGGATCACTTTTACACCACCGGCAAACGGTGAGGCTTCCTACATCCCGCCGACGGCCGATCAGTCCGAACTCGGCTGGACCGGCGGCACCGCGGCCTCCAATGTCCAGACCCAGCCCTCCAACGGAGCCTTCATCGGTACCGCGAAATACTTCCGCATAAATGGGCCCACGACCACGTTCACCACGAACCCGGTGGATGTCAGTGCCCTTGTTGGCCAATCACTCCAGGGTCGCATCGAACTCGGGTTCTATGACACGACCGGAAGCGGGCTAGAGGCCGCCGATGTGCTAAACGCCCGTATGGAAGTGGCTCTCGACGGGGACTTTGCCAATACCGCAGCCGGCAATATCATCACACAGAATTTCATTGATGAGCCCGGTGTGGACACCAACCTGTTCGATGAAACCATTCCCGTGGCCGCTACTTACCTGGGGCTTGTCGCTGCCACTTATCCGATGGCGGATTTCGTTTTCCATCCATTCACGCAGACCATTCCCATTCCCGCAGGAGCCATCGCGGCACGTTCACGGATCATCTTCATGAGCGGCGCCGGCATTTCAATTACGGAGGATGTCCTTCTCGATAACGTCCGTTTCTCCCTCGCAGTGGTGGAGCCTGATACTGATCTCGACGGAATGACCGACACCTACGAAGACGCCAATGATCTGGACAAGAACAGCAATGCCGACCGTGACACCGATCTTGATGGCGACGGGCAGTCCAACTACCTTGAGTTTCTAGCCGGCACCGCCTCCAATGACTCCGCAAGCAGCCTGCATATTACCAACGCCGCCATTAGCGTTACCAATGAAGTCTCGCTCACGTGGGCCAGTGTGGCCGGGAAGAAATACCTTGCGAAAGTCTCCACGGATCTGGGCATTTCCAATGCGTGGACAGCCGTCGGCCCCCCTGTTACGGCCACCGGCCCAACAACCTCAGTGCCGCCAATGTTGTTCATTCCTGCCGGATTCCCCGCCTACTTCCTGCGCGTCGAACTGGTGCCGTAACTCTCCGGTTGGCTCACTCCGCCGGTGCCGCCGCTGGCGCGGGCACGTCCGGAAGGCGGATGGTGAAAACCGTTTCGACACCCAGGGTGCTGTCCACGCTGATGGTGCCGTGGTGGGCTTCGACAGCTCGACGGACGATGCTGAGACCAAGGCCCGTGCCTTTGATCTTCTGACTGTGATGCTTGGCGACCCGGTAGAATCGCTTGAAGATGAAAGGCAGATCGGCGCGAGGAATGCCGACGCCGTTGTCGAGGATCTGGATGACGGATTCACCGGCGGTCCGGGTGAAATGCACGCCGATCACGAGATTGCCGGGCTGGTTTTCCTTGAGGGCGTTTTCGATGAGATTGAAGAAAATCTGATCCCAGTAGAATCGGTCACCCTGGATGACGTCGGCTCCGTCGGCCGGGAACCGGAGGTCTATCCGGGCCTGCTTTTCCTCAATCCTGGGGGAGAGGCGTTCAATGACGTCCTCGACGCACTCGCGGCATGAGAACGAGTGCTCGCGCAGCGCAGCGTTGCCGTCTTCGGCTGCGGACTCGAACTTGGAGAGAGTGAGCATGTCCTCGACGATGCGCGCGATCCGTTCACCATGTTTGTGCATCGTCACGAGACTCTTCCTCGTCAGCACTGGATCCTCGATGATGCCATCCAGCAGGTTTTCAAGGTAACCGTTGATGATGGAGAGCGGGGTGCGCAGTTCGTGGCTGGCGTTGGCGACGAAGTCCTTGCGGATCTGCTCAGTCTCATGGCGGTCAGTCTCGTCGCGGATCACGACACGCAAGTGCCGGGCACTGTCTTCCCCGAAAAGTCTGACCGGCGCGGCGGCCACGACGAGGTGGTGCTCCGTAGGCACACTGCCATGTATGAGGATGACGCGGAATTCTTCCTCGTCCCATTTCACTCCAGTGGTGGCGATGCGATTGATGAAGGCGAGAATGCGCTCATCGGTTATGAGTGATTGCAGCGAGCGGTCTGTGAGTTTCCCGGACGTGCGGAAGAGGTCGCGCGTCTCGTGATTGGCGAAGACGATACGGCGTTCACTGTCAATGAGCAGACAGGCGTCGCCGAGGCCTTCGAGGACGCTCTCGAGTACCGTATTGCGCTGACGGTCGAGTCCCGCAGTGACGGAGCTGGCCATGGCCCGGTGCCAGCGGCTGCGATAATAGGCAGCGAGTCCGGCACAGCCTGCAGCAACGACGGAAAGGACGACAGTGGCGTCAATGTTCATGCCGCGGAGGACCGCTCAGGATTTCTCCGTCAGCGGCGAGTTGACAAAGCGATAGCCGACGCCGCGCGAGGTTTGGATGCACTCCGCGTGTTTGCCCAGTTTTTCCCTCAGGCGTTTGACATGGGTGTCGAGAGTGCGCGTGAGCATAGTGTCGGAATAGCCCCAGACTTCACGGAGGAGCACATCGCGCTCCTGGACTTCGCCCGGAGCCTCCACGAGGAGTCGCAGCAGTTTGAATTCCGTAGCTGTGAGGTCCACGGGCTGGCCGGCGAGGAAGAGTTTGAGGGTATTTCTCTCCAGGAGGAAGTCTCCGACTTTGATACTCGCATCCACAGTGACCTTGCGGGTGCGTTTGAGCAGGGCTTTCACGCGAAGCATGAGTTCCTTGGGACTAAACGGTTTGGTGACATAATCGTCGGCCCCGAGTTCGAGGCCGGAGATGCGGTCATTTACTTCGCCTTTCGCAGTGAGCATGAGGACCGGAATGGCACTGGTGCGGGGATCGGCGCGCAGTTCCTTGAACACGCTGAACCCGTCCATTCCGGGCAGCATGAGATCGAGCACGATTATGTCCGGCAGTTTTTCCTTCGCGATCTGGACGGCACTGATACCGTTGTCAGCCGTCAGGACGTGAAATTGCTGGCGCTCCAGATTGAAGGCCACCAGCTCAAGAATGTCGGTCTCGTCATCAACTACCAGTACTGTGTGCATGTGTAGCTGGAGGTAGATGCCGGAGTCCTTCCGGCAACGGGGATTCGCGTGACAAATTCGTTGCCGTGGCGGTCAGCGAGTCGCGCCTGCCAGTGGCCTGGCTGAAGACGCGGAACCCGGTGTGGTGCTCGCGGCAGGGGGAATTTCGATGTCGTCGTCGGCGGTGAAAATATTGGCATCAGTGCCGAGCGGATGGCTTGCGCCGCTGGTGGCGCCTGGCTTATCCCTTGCCATATCCGGCGGCATCCCGGGCAGCCGCCACTGATGCGACTGCATATAAGTGAATAGCCAGACGAGCATGCCGGCAGAAGCAAAGATCAACACCACTCTGGCAATACCGAACGTGCGGGATTCGAGAAAGGTATTCGCCGCTTCCTCAGTCTTGCGCACCCGGCGGGAGTGACGGCGAATGTCGCGGTGCCGCTCCTTCCAGGTATCATCAAGTGGCTCCTCCGGCGTGGGAATCGCCAGCCGGGCACGAAAGTGTTTTTCTGGAGGAGCAGAAAAAAGGTCGGTGATCATCCCCGCCGGCGCCGGGGTCGAACGAAGGCTGAATTCCTCCCTGGGCGGGTTGCCAGGGGTTATCCATGGCACGTCTGTCATTTCGTAAGGCGCTGCGTAAGTGGCTTCAGCAATCGGTGCCGAGATTGTTTGAAAGCAGGAAGGGCAGGGACCTTCGACTCCCGCCAGCGTTGCGGGGACTGTCAATACAGCGCTGCAGGCCGGGCACTGGAATCGAATGATGTCGGAGAGAGTATTTTGGCCAGTCATAGACGTGAGGAACGCTGGGTGGCTGCGGTTGAGGGACGGTGGTTGCTGGTCGGCGGAGCCTTTTAGCCAACAGCGCTCCCGTTGGCAATTATTAAATCAAGGAATCTTAAGTATTCCGCCGCTTTCGGGGATTCCCCGAGCCTCCGGGCAGCAACCGCCTGAGCTTACTTCAGCGGCGTCACTTTGATATTCCGGAAAGCTACAGCTCCGTGGTCGCCCTGGAACATAATCGGGCCGGTGGCGGCTTCCTTTCCGGTCAATCCGCCGGGCGTGGGACCTTTCATCTCTACGTTTTCGTGCAGCAGAGTGCCGTTGAGTTCCACTTTTACAAATACGGCCGCAGCAGTCTTCGCGCCCTTGTCGTCGAACTTTGGAGCCCGGAATTCGATGACGTATTTCTGCCATTCGCCCGGCGCTGTGCTGGCGTTCACTTTGGGAACGGCGGCGGAGTAGATGGCGCCCATGTCGCCGGGTGTCATTTCTTTCTTCCCGAAGCTGTCGAAGACCTGCACTTCGTACTCACCCATCACGTAAATGCCGCTGTTCGAACCCTTGGGCACCATGACTTCGATCTCCAGCCGCATGTCGCCGTACTTGTCCCTGGAGGAAATGTCGTGGCCCTGGCCGTGACCGGTGACGACGTTCACCATCGAACTGCCGCCGGGCTTTGTTTCCAGAGCCGAGGGATTGGTCGCGCTCACCACGGCCTCGCCTATAGTCCACTTGCCCGCTGCCTTGTTTTTGACTTCCCAATTGGAGAGGTCCTTGCCGTTGAGCGGGGCGTCCGGTCCGGCGAATGAGCAGAGCGGAGCGGAGAGCAGGAGAATGACGGTAAGGATACGGTGTTTCATGGTGTGTGGAGTGGGTTGCACCAAACGCTCTCAGAGGTCACGCCTTTTCAGCAGCCATGCGGCGAGGGCCAGGATGGCGATGGTGAAGGCGCAGCTCGAGGCAAGCAGCGGCAGGAAGGAGACGGTCTCCTGCTTTTTCCCTGGAGTCGAAGCGGCGGCAATGACGTCGGCGGCCACAGCGCTGAAGCCGCTGTGGCCTACCCGCAGGCGCCGGAAGAGCGCCCGATACCCAAAGTTTTGCGCCGGTTGCGGACAGGCTTCGCGCTCAAGCCATAGCAAAGAATCGCGCGACTGTGGCAGTATCATGGAGAAATTCTTCACCGCCTCGTCGGTAAGGGCTTCACTGATGCCGCTGCCGTTCGTTTCATCATTGCTTTCCAGAACCGCGGCACTGGTGTCCTGGTCCGGCGAGGCAGCGGCTTCCTGCAATGCCCACACCGAGCCTGCGAAGAGGATGGCCACCAGGAGCGCTGCCGTGGCGGAGCGTGTGAGTACGCCCATCAGCATGGCTACGGCCTGGAGTGGAATGAAGAGCAGGGCTGCAAGGGGCACGCCCAGCCACAGCGCATGGTGCCATACTCCCAGTCGCCAGCGCATCACCAGATATAGTCCTCCCACTACCAGCACCGTTTGCAGCACTGAATAGCACAGTGCGCCGAGAAACCGTCCGGCAAGGATGAGACTGCGCCGCCGGGCCCGGGGTACGATGAGTGCCGCGCCGCCTGGTTCGAGAGTTTCCGGCAGGATGGCTGCCGTGGCGAAGAGCACGAAGAAAACAGCGCCGCCTGCGACCCACCAGCGCATGAGCCGCGCGATCATCCAGCAATGCATGGTGCCTTCCCACGGTGTATTTTGCTTCAGCCAGAGATTCTCCGCGGTCTTGAGCCCAAAGCCAACGGACCAGCCGTTCTCCTGAAAGGACACACTCGCGTAGAGCGCCACGACGGCGATGTTCAGCCACAGGTGCAGCCAGAAGAGCCGTCGCCGGCCCAGCATGAGCAGCGTGTCGCGGATGATCGCAGTCAGCGTCCTCATGCGGCGCGCCCCCCTTCGTAGCGGCCCGGTCGCATTGCTTCCAGGAACAACTCTTCCAGCGACTGTCTGGCCGGGGCCACACTGATAATAAGATAGCCCCGCTGCCTGACCGCAACCACCACCGGCTGAATCAAATGCGGCCGCCGGGTGGGGATGTTCACGTACGTCTCCCCCTCATCCATTTTCATGGTGCCGCCCAGTTGCTGCACCAGTTCTTGAAGGACGGCATCGTGCATTACATCGCCGTCCAGCCTCATTTCGTAGCGCATGCTTTCCGCGGTTAGTTCTTCCATGGTGCCCTGACGCACGACGCGCCCGCGGCTGAGAATGGCGACGCTGTCGCAGAGCGTTTCCAGTTCCCCAAGCACGTGGCTGTTCACAAACACCGTCTTTCCCCGCTCACGCAGCCGGAGGATGATTTCGCGCATCTCCTTCCGCCCTATCGGGTCCACGCCGTCGGTGGGCTCGTCGAGGAAGATAAGATCGGGATCACCCATGAGCGCATAGGCGAGGCCGAGTCGCTGGCGCATCCCTTTGCTGTAAACGGAAGGCCGGTCGCGTTTCCATGCCTGGAGACCGGTGAGATCCAGCATTTCCTGCACGCGGCGGTGGCGTTCTCCGGCACTTACGCCACAGAGCCGCGCGGCGAAATCCAGGATGCCTTCTGCCGATAGATGATGCGGCCAGGCGGGATTCTCCGGCAGGTAACCCGTGCGGCGGAGCGCTTTGGGATTGCCGAGTGGTTGACCGAGCAGCGTGCCGCGGCACTGGTCCGGCCGCACAAGGGTCATGAGGACCTTTAGCAGCGTGCTTTTTCCGGCACCATTCGGGCCCAGCAGGCCGAACACAGTGCCTTGCTCCACGGTCATGGCCAGACTGTCCAGCGCCACCACCCCGTTCGGGTAGGTTTTGGTGACAGATTGAAGGTCCAGGGCCAGCATCGCTTGATTTTAGGTGGGGAAAGCCGCGCCATCCTGCCTTTTTGACAGCGGGCGTCAAGTGTTGCGGCGCCCGTGCCTGAGAAATCCGCCTCTTGGCGAATCCCTGACTCTACCGGGAAACCCGCCGCGCGAGCCGCTGGTTATACTGAATCGAGACCCGGAGGTTCTTGATCTTCGTCACGATCGGGCGGTAGGCGTTGAGCGCCTTTTGCACACCTGGCTCCTTCTGGTCTATGGCGTTGCTCAAATACTGGCCGATCTGGAAGGTGAGGTCTCCCTTTTGGGTGTCAATGGACCCGATCTTGGCGGAGAGTTCGGCGATCTGCTTGCTGCGTTTGCCGATCTCGGAGACGAGTTCCGCCGTCTCGGTCCTCAGGGCGTCGCGCCGGCTGGATACCTCTTCGTCAATGCGCTGCACCGCCTGTTCGAGTTTCTCCACTTCGTTTTCCCGTCCGGTGATCTCAGCGAGGTCGCGGGCGTGGGCTTCCTTGAGCTTCACGAGGGTGCCGCGGGTTTTCTCGATCTCGGCAGCGTAGTCGCCGTCCTGCTTCTTGAGCACTTCCAGCTTGGCTTTGAGGCTGCCGAACTTCCTCCGGGTGTCGCTGTCCCGATTCTTGACTTCCTCCACGTCATTCATGATGAAGACCGCCTTTTCCATGAGTTCCCGTTTCCGGCTGAGAATGCTCTGCACCTGGTGGTCGTAGCGGTCTTCGATTTCGTAGAGCTTATCCTGAGCGTTCTCGTTGTCGGTGGTGAGTTGCTCGGAGAGGTCGCGCATTTCCTGCTGGCGCTTGTCCAGGTCGAGGATTTGCCAGTATTCGCCGGAGAGATCTTCGATGTCGTCGCACTGCGGCCACGCGAGCTTGCCGAGAAGATCCTGGGCTTCCGCGAGAAACTGGGTCTCACGCGTGACGGTGCTCCAGCGCTGGCGCTCCTGACGGATGCCGAACTGCCAGAGCAGTCGGCGGGTAAAAAATCCAAAGGCGTTCATCCTGACGGTATAGGGGGGTTCAAACGGGGGCTGACTATGGGGTGCCCATGGGGGGAATGTCAACTCCTTCCCTCCTCACCTTTCGCTGAGGACAAGGCTGCGGTTTCTCCACACATAGGCCGCACCGCTCCACACCGTAATAAAGAGCGTGATCCCGAGCAGCACCGGGACCACTACAGAGCGGCCCGTAAAAATCGGGCTCACCCAGTCCATGCCGGGATCGCTGCTGGCGTGAAAAACGAGGAGGTAGCTGGCGGTGACGATTTGCCAGACGGTTTTCTGTTTCCCGAGCCAGTCGGCGGCAAGAATCGCCCCGCGGGACGAAGCGAGCAGGCGCAGGCCGGTGACGAGAAATTCGCGAGTAAGC
>JANOZA010000747.1:0-11616 GCA_031429155.1 Verrucomicrobiota bacterium
AAATGTTGTTTTTCTGCCAGTTGCGCCACAAAGTGCCGAAGGGCCGGGAGTGACTCCCGCCTTGCCGGGCGCGACTCTCGGCCCGTCGGGAGTGACTCCCGCCCTGACGGGAGTGACTTTCGGCCCTTCGGGAGTTGCTCCCGCCATGACGGGAGCGACTCTCGGCTCTTCGGCAGTTGCTCCCGCCATGACGGGAGCGACTTTCGCCTAAACGCGAGCATCTCCCGTCTAGGCGGAGAGGCTCCCGCCTAGACGGGAGTGACTCCCGGTCCCTTGAATCCTGCTCCGGTGGCGGCGGGAGGAAGCGGTCGGCCCATAGAATGACCTTGCCCGGGGCGGGCGGTGTCCGGTATAGCCACACGATGATGCCGACACCTGCGCTGCACTTTTTCTCTACAAACCCCGTGCCGCGCGCATGACTGCGGCGCTGTGTCCTGACTGTGCGGCGCCGTTGGCGGCGGAGGGAGGAATGTGCGGGCGTTGTCTGATGTCAGGATTCCTCACGCATGAGGGGGGCGGGGCGCTGGGCGGGGTGTTGTTCGGCGATTATGAGTTGGAATCGAAGATCGCCAGTGGCGGCATGGGGGTGGTGTATCGGGCGCGGCAGGTGAGCCTGGGGCGGACGGTGGCGTTGAAGATGCTGAAGAGCGGCCGGCTGGCGGATGCGGTGGAGCGGCGGCGTTTCACGACGGAGGCGGAGGCGGTGGCGCAGTTGGAGCATCCCAACATCGTGCCTATCCATGAGGTGGGGGAGCATGAGGAGCAGCCGTTTTATACCATGCGGCTCATCGAGGGAGGTCGCGACGGCACGTGTCTGAAGGGCGGGGATTTCCGCACGGCGGCGGAGACGCTGGCTGCGGTGGCGCGGGCGGTGCACTACGCGCACCAGCGGGGGATTCTGCACCGCGATTTGAAACCGGCGAACATCCTCATTGATGCGGACGGCGCGCCGTTTGTGGCGGATTTCGGACTGGCGAAGTTCACGGAGTCGGACAGCAGCCTGACAGTTTCCGGTGCGGTGCTGGGCACGCCTGCCTATATGGCGCCGGAGGTGGCTTCCGGCGGCGCGAGGGCGGCGACGGTGGCGGCGGATATTTATGCACTGGGGAGCATCCTCTACGAATGGACGGCGGGCCGCCCGCCCTTCGCAGCGGAGACGACGATGGAAATGCTGCGGCAGATCGCTCATGAGGAGCCGGCGTCTCCGGTGTCGCTGAATCATAACATTCCCCGCGACCTCGCTACCATCGCGCTGAAGTGTCTGCACAAGCAGCCTGACAAACGCTACGCCACCGCTGCCGCGCTGGCAGATGACCTTGCGCGCTGGCTGCGCGGCGATGCGATCACGGCGCGGCCGGTTTCCCGATGGGAACGCACGGTGCGCTGGTGCCGCCGCCGGCCCGCGACGGCGGCGCTTCTAACCGTAACGGTGGCGGGCACGACGGCATTTATTATCCAGACGAAAGCGGCCAACAGTCGCCTCGCGCAGGAAAGTGAAGCCTCACGGGAGCAGGCCCGCCTCGCCCGGCTGGCGGAGTCCCGCGCTACGGAGAGCAGCCGTGCGGCGCGGCAGTCGGAGTATTTCGCCGACATGTTTGCTGCGGGTCAGGCCCGGCAGACGGGGAACTACGCTGCGGCGCGTCGTCTGCTGGCGCGGCATCCTGCGGCGGACGGCGCGGACTTCCGCGGCATCGAGTGGCATATCCTCACGGAACTGTGCGCCGGAAGTGAGCCCGCGTTCGCCGCACAATTACCTGGCCCGGTGCTGGCGCTCTCCTGTCCGCCCTGGAGCACTCACTTCTGGGCGGTGGACACTAACGCCGTCCACGGCTGGCGATGGACGAGCATGGCGGAGGAAAAGGAATGGGCTCCGCGTTCGACGGGATCGGAGTTGTTGAAGACTCTGCCGCTGGGCGTCCTCGGCAAGGCGACGTGGGATGCGGCAGCCAGCCTGGCAGGAAAGGATGACTGGCACGACGGCAGCTATATGACCTTTGCCGAACGATCCGTGCCGGGGACCGACCTGCTGGATATTCCCCGGCAGGTCCTGGGGGCGACGCATGGTGCATGGATGGTGGTGGCGACGCAGGACCGCGGCGTGAGCATTTGGGAAAACAAGCATCATACGGTGGAACGCGTGCTGCCGGGGACTTGGCCGACTCTCGCCCTCAGCAGCGACGGCCAGCGTCTGGCGCTCCATAGCCGTCCGCGAAACGGGAAGGGCGGCACGTTCATTTACGATACGACTACCTGGAAGCCGCTGCATTTCCTCGCAGGTGCGGGCCCGGCGATAGCGATCAATCACGACGGCACTCTGCTGGCGGCGAATGGCGGCGTGCGCGAGACTGGAGGCGGTGCCATCGTGTGCCGCTTCATCAAAGGCTCGGGAGAACGCTATGCTTTCAGCCCCGACGGCGCGCAGGTGGCGACGACGGATTGGGACGGCTCGCCCATTGTCTATAACGTGGTCGGCGGAGACGTCGTGATGAAGTTGCCCGGCAAGGCCGACGGGGCGCTATCCTTTTCGCCCACGGGAGAATTTCTCGCCGCCGGTGGTTCTGATCATGTCGTCCGGATGTGGAAGTGGCGCAGCGCCGAGGCATACGGAGTCTGGCATGGACACGAGTCCGCCATCTCCTGTCTGGGCTGGAGCGATGACGGCTCGCTGCTTCTCTCCGGTGGCCGCGATGGCAAAGTGCTCGGCTGGAAACTGCACGAAACAGGCACGCCTGCGCCGCGCCCGGGGATCGTGGAAGCTCTGCGCGACGTGCCCGGCAGCGGCCTGCTCACCGGCGTTACAGAGGACGGGCACTTTCGCGTTTTCGATCCCGTAAGCTTCGCCGTGCGTGCCGATTGGCCGCTGCCTGCGAAGGTCCACGTGCAGGGGCTGTGCAGCGACGGCGCGGCTGTGCTGTTGGAATACCGCGGGCCCGAGGACGACCAGTGCGTCATTCAGGAGCGGGAACTTTTGACAGGCACCGTGCGCCGCGAGACGGCACTCGACGGCACCTTCGCGCGCGGCTTCGTGGCTATGAGCCGCGATGCGCAGCGGGTCATTCACGCTGGCGGGGACCGTTCGCGCTCTGTCTGGGATGGCCGCAGCGGCGCGCTCTTGCACCGTTCCACGGCGCCCCGGCTTCTGCAGCACCTGTGGATTTCACCGGACGGCGGCATGGCCTGGGAAATGTTCGGCGCCCAATGGAGCGCCTTCGCTCTGCCCGCATGGGAACAGGTTTGGATTCTGGATGTCACCGCGCTCGGATTTGTCCGGAACGAAGACAGCACTCTGATCGCCGCTAATTTGCCAGACGGCACCATCGCCATCCATTCCCTGCGCACCGGTGAAAAACTCCACAGCCTGGCCGGTCACAGTGGCCGCGCCTGGCCCATGGCTTTCAGCCCGGACAGCAGCCGTCTCGTCTCCGTGGACCCGCTGGAAATGAAAGTATGGGACGTGCCCGGCAGCCGGGAGATCGCCAGCATGGGCTGGCAGGGCCTCATCTATGACGCGAAGTTCTCCGCAGACGGACGCCGGATTCTTCTTTCCCGGCCTGAAGGCATGCTGACGCTCCTTCCCCGAGCGAAGTGATCGGGTCCGCTGCGGGCCCGGACTGAAAATATTTTCACAGCACCGAAAACATTCCGGACGGAACCCGGATGGTAGGGACAACGCCGCGTGCTCCCGCCCGCCGCCGACAACATCCAACCACCATCCCACTATGAAAAACCCGGTTACATCTCCAGCCACCAGCACCCGCATCCTTCGTCTCATCCTCCCCTGCATCGCCGCGCTCACCGCCACCTCCCGCGCTACCGTCACTCCGGGAACGGCACCGCGTCCGGTGATGTGGACGAACCTCGCAGACACCACCCACACACCGCTGAATCGCAACGGGCTGCCTATCGCCGCCACGACGTTTGCCGGGTTCGACCTCCCGATCATCAATCAATTCGACTACCAGGTCGTTGCGTTCAAAGCGCAAATGAAGCCGCTGGGCGGCGTCATTCCTGGCGACGACGAAGGGGTGTGGACCACGGGGCGCTACACCGTCGGGCCGACGCTCGTGCTGCGGGAAGGCGATCTCATTCCACTCGGCGGCGGCGCGAAGTTTGGCTTCGCCAACAATCTGCGCGTGGAGAATCTCCAGTCTGCCCACCAAAGCTGGACAGTCTGCGCCACCAACACGGACCATGTCAGCGGCAGCGGGAAGGTGGCCATAGCCGATGACTGGAATGCTCCACTCCTGCATAATCTCGCGCAAAGCCCCACTGTGGCGTGGTCCGACCTGCGCGCACCGGTCTGCGATGGTTTCGCCAGCTTCGTCCACACCCCAGGCGTCATGGCCATGTGGAAACGGGAAACGCTCGCTCCGTTCCGCAGCGGCGTGGATCGCAGGGTGTCCGTCCTTCCGTCCTCCGGCGGGCCGCTGACACTTCCAACCTGGCTCACGGGTTTCGTCCCTGCCTACAAGAACAACCAAAACCCGCGCGCTGCCAGCCCGGCGATCAGCGGCAACGGCTGGGTGGCCGCCTATGCGAAGCCAATGCCGGTCGTTGCGCCGAATGAAATCCGCCTCTTCGATAATGTCGGCGGGCTGTCCGGCACCGTCGTCCAGGAAGGCGCTCTCTCGGTTCCTCACACTGGCATTTTCCCCCTCTCCACGGTATTTGGGACGATCCACAATCAGTTGATGGCCGTCTCTGAAAATCCCGGGGCCGGCACCCAACTGGTAGCCTGGCAGATGGCAAACATGCGCGTGCCAGCCGTGCCACTCACCAGCCTCTGGTGCCGCTGGGGTACGCAGCCAGCGCACTGTCTGGCGCACCAGACTCAGGCCGCTCCGGATATGCCGGCGGGCAATACCCTCGCCAGCTTTTATGAACTCCAGGCGGTGCCCGACTACGCCAGCCCCGGTGACTACTGGGTCTTCTGGGGGGCGATGATCAGTCCGTCGAATCGTGTCGCCATCTACCGCACGCACGTCGGCAGCATCGCCACGCCGCCTGACCTCATCGCCACCAGCGTTCCCTTCGTCACGCCTGTCCTGCCCATCGTCGGAGGGATTCAGTTCATCACCGGCCTCGACCGGTATTTCAGCGTCAATGTGCACGGCACGCTGCTCTTCAAGGCCACCATCTCCGGCCCTGCCGCTCAGAGACACGTCCTCGTCGGTGCCAATGTCGTGGGTGGTCATGGCCGGACGGTTTATGCGCAAAGTGGAGTCGCCACCGCGGGCGTGCAGTTTCCTGCCGGCACGACGGGCAGCCTGCCTGCCGATAACTTTGAACTCGCCCGCCCGGAGCAGGGTCCGGACGGACGCGGCCAGGCCATCGGCACTCAATGGTTCACCGCCAAAGTGCGCTTCGGCGGCACTATGCAGGGCGTCTTCTGGGCCAATGGACTCTAAACTCCAACACACTTCATCTACCATGAAAACGCATACGCGCTCCCTCCTCGCCGCTCTTTTCCTCTGCCCGCTCCCCGCATTCGCTCAGAACGGCGGCGGCACCGAAGACACGGACAACGACGGCCTCACCGACACTGAAGAAGCCGCCCTCGGCACCGATCCCGACGACGCCGACACCGACGATGACGGTCTCTCCGACGGCGAAGAACACGCCACCACCTTCACCGATTCCCGCGCGCCGGACACCGACGGCGACGGACTCGATGATGGTGCAGAACTGCCCGCCGGCACCTCCCCGCTTAAGGCCGACACCGACGATGATTTTCTCAACGATGGCGCGGAACTCTCCACTGGATCCGATCCCCTCGCACCGGATACCGACGATGACGGGCTCGACGACGGCGCGGAAGTCGCAGCGCTGACTGATCCACTCGAGCCTGATTCCGACAGCGATAATCTCGCCGATTCAGTAGAACTCTCCGCCAACACCGATCCTCTGCGTCCCGACACTGACAACGACGGCCTCCGCGACAGTACGGAGCTGGCGGTGGAGCTGGACCCCACCGAAACTGACAGCGATGGCAACGGCGAGAGCGACCAGGCCGCCATCGCCGCCGCTTCGCAGCCGGAAATTCTCCCGCCTTCCGGCGCTGCCGGCGACCCGTGGACCGCGCGTTTCACAGCGCTGCCGCACGTCGGCTATGAGGTGCTTTTCACTGAAGACCTGGTCAACTGGCAGACAGCCGCCGTCTTCGCTCCATCCACGCAGCCAGCCACCCGTAGCGTACCTGCTCCCGCCTCCAGCGGCCGCCGCGGCTTCTTCACCCTCAAGCCGCACTGAGCGGCAGGTTATTGCGGCGGGATTATTTCCCGTCCGCCGCCAGCGGCGCCAGCCAGATGTTCCGGAAGCGCATGGGATTGCCGTGATCCTGGAATGAAAGGCCGCCCTCCTGCTCCTGAGTGTCGAATTGCACGTTGTCCTGCACGAGCACGTTGTTGTGCCGCACGGTGATAGTGGCCTTGCTGATAACCTTGCCGGCTTCGACCCGGGCGCGATGGATGATGATGTCGTAGCACTGCCACTCACCGGGCTTGCGTGAAACATTGACCATCGGGGGATTGTGACCGTAGAAGGCAGCGGCCTGGCCATCCGGGTAGGTGTCGTTTTCCCATGAATCGAGCACCTGGATTTCCGGAAACCCTCCGATGAAGACGCCGCTGTTCCCCCGGCCCTGACCGTTGCCTTTCACTTCGGCGGGAGTCGCCCACTCGATGTGTAAATGCACGTCGCCCTTGATCGGTTCGCGCGTCCGCATGGTGCCGGTGCCGGGCACGACCTGCACATAGTTGTTCTCTACTTTCCATTTTGCAGCATCGGTTTTGTCCGGGCCTTTCTTTTCACCGGCCCACTTTGCGAGATCTTTGCCGTCGAACAGGATCACGGCTCCGGCCGGCGCGGGCACCGGATTGCCATCGTATTGTGGAGCTGCCAGCGGCGGGCGCGGACGGTCCATGCTGTGCGCTGGCCACTTGCCTCCGGGAGGCTGTTTGTCTTCGGCGGTCAGAGCGACGAGAAGAGCGAGAATGGTTATGAATGCGATACGGGCTTTTGTCATGGTGTGTCGTGGATGTTGGCTCGCTATTACGGCGCATGCAGACGGTTTAATCACTCCGTGTCTCGCGCCTTGCTCCACCCGGCAATCCCTCTATGCACAACGTCATGCGCATTCTGATCTTCTTTGCCATGACCGTCTCCCTTCTCGCCGGGCCGCTCCCGCTCACTCTGCGTTCCCGGGCAAAAGCCGACGGGGCGGTCACCGAAAAGCCCGCCGCCTGGGAGGCGAAGAAGACCGCCATCATCGTGTGCGACATGTGGGACGACCACTGGTGCAAGAGTGCAGCCCGTCGTGTCACGGAACTCGCCGGGCCCATGAACGCCATGCTGAAGACCGCACGGTCGCAGGGAGTTTTTATCATCCACGCGCCCAGCAGCGTCACTGGCTTTTATAAAGACGCGCCTCAGCGCAAGCTCGCGCAGGCTGCGCCATTTGCCAAAGCCCCTGTCGCTCTCGCCACCGCGCCCCGCTGGGGCACTGCGTGGTGCTGGACGGATCCAAAGCACGAAGCCGTCCTCCCCGTGGATGACAGCGATATGGGTTGCTCCTGCACCGGGACCAAATGCGAGATCGTGCCTCCCTGGAAACGCCAGCATCCACTGATCGAACTCATGGAGGGCGACGCTCTCACCGACGACGGTCAGGAAACATGGAACCTGCTCACCGCCCGCGGCATAGACAATGTGATCCTCTGCGGCGTCCACCTCAACATGTGCGTGCTGGGTCGTCCGTTCGGCATCCGTCAGCAGGTCTATCTGGGAAAGAACGTCGTCTTCATGCGTGACATGACCGACTCGATGTACAACCCGGAGCGCCCGCCCGGCGTGGATCACTTCAGCGGCCATGACCTCATCATCGCTCACGTTGAGCGCCACTGGTGCCCGAGCATCACCAGCGAGGTGATCACCGGCGGCAAACTCTTCCGCTTCAAGGAGGACACGCGGCCCAGGCAGTGAAATTCACGCGCTGCACTTCAGCACCGCGGAACTAATCTTCCGGGATGGCGAGCGGGAAGATCACGTTTTCCGAGGTCTCGTGCTTCAGGATTTCTCTCGCTTTGCGAATGAGATCCGGCTGGTCTTTCGCGAGGTCGGTCGTCTCGTTGCGGTCCTTCTCGATATCATAGACCTCCCACTCGCCGGGCTTTTTGGTGCGGAGCTGGCGGCGGAGAACTTTGAAATTTTCAATCCGCACGGCGACCTGGCCACCGTATTCGGGGAAGACCCAGATCATTGGTTTATGTTGAGCGGCGGCGGAAGGCGCAGTGCCGGTGATGACTGGCCAGAGGTTTTGACCGTCGGGATTCTCCGGGGCGGGAAGTCCTGCGGCGGCAGAAAGGGTGGGGAACCAGTCGGCGAAATAGCAAGGCGTGTCGTTCACCGTGCCGGCCTTCACTTTCCCGGGGAAGCGCACGATGAGCGGCACCCGCAGCCCGCCTTCATACACGCTGCCCTTATATCCGCGCAGGCCGGCGGTGCTGTTGAAGAATTTCGCATCCACGCCGCCGATGTGAAATGGACTGTCCGGCTTGCCGGGGTGCGTGGTGCCGTTGTCGCTGGTGAATATGACAAGGGTGTTGTCTGCGACGCCCGCCTTTTCGAGAGCCGCAGCGACACGGCCGGCGTAGCTGTCCATCAGACCGATCATCGCCGCGTAGGCCGCGCGCGGACGGGCGTTGGGCAGATAGCCGCACTCGCCTCTGTAGGGCACCACGTCCCAGTCTTTGGGGAACTTATCCACTTCCTCCTTCGGCGGATGCATGGCGACATGAGGCTCGATGATGGCGAGGTAGAGGAAGAACGGTTTCTTCGCCGCAGCCTGATCAGCGATGAATTTCTCCGCCTCGGCGATCATGAGTTTCGGCGCGTAGGTTTTGCCGAGGAAGGAATCGGGGGTCACGCCGCCGCCGTCGGTCTCCTTCGCATGGCCGGGTATCGGCTGGGGGTTGATTTCGATCTGCTGATCGTTGCGCCAGAGGAAGCGGGGATAGAATGAGTGAGCCACGGCCTGACAATTGTAGCCGAAGAAGAGATCGAAGCCTTTCTTGTTGGGATCACCCGTGCTGCCGACGGGGCCGAGACCCCATTTTCCCATCGCACCGGTGGCATAGCCAGCCTTGCGAAACGCCTCCGGCAGAGTCGCCACAGCGGCTGAGACGGGATGCTGGCCTTCGGTGAACTGCGGGAACTTCACCTTTGCCTGCTGATTGCCGCGAATCTCCGCATGGCCAAGGTGACGGCCGGTCATCAAGACGCAGCGCGCCGGTGCGCAGACGGGCGCGCCGCTGTAGTGCTGAGTGAAGCGCATCCCTTCAGCCGCCATGCGGTCGAGATTTGGCGTGGGTATTTTCTTCTGACCGTATCAGCCAAGTTCGCCCCATCCGAGATCGTCAGCGAGGATGAAGACAATATTCGGCCGCTCACTGGCAGGAAGTGAACGGAGGAGCAGGAGGAAAAGCAGGCAGCGGATCATGGGTGCAGCAAAGGGAACGCCGCATCGTTGCCAAGCGCGGGCAGCATCCGTAATTGCCGCGATCCTCGATTACCTGGAATTCGATTTCCGCTCTGGGCTGGGCTTGAGGCGGATCGCAGTGCCGCAATACATGCACCGGAACCATCCGAAGATGAGCAGGTGAAGCGCGAGACTGCCGACGTAGCCGAGGCCGAAAAGATGGTGGGCCTTGCGGTTTTTCAGGCAGTTCTTGGAATGGTAAAGGTTACAGCTGCAGATGCGGCAGCGGGCGCGTCCGCCGAAGTGAAGTTGCATGCAGCCAAGCACAAGGAGGATGACGAATCCTCCGACAACCTCGACGGTGTAGGCTGATTGGTTTTCCACCTTGAACACAAAGTAGAGAAACCCGACCACGCCCGCGACGATGGCGAGGCGCCAGAGCAGGGAAACCACCGCTCCCAGCCAGGTATGGAAGGGACGGGGATGCACCACGCCGCGCCGGACCCATCGTGAAAGCTCTTCGCCCTGGCTGCGGATGCGCTGAGCCCGGCGGGGAGCATTATTTTCCTCCTCGTCCTGATCGTCATTGTCCTCAGCAGCGACGCGCGCTTCCGGCAGATCGCGAATGGAGTCGCGGGAGAGCGGCTGGGCGGCCATTCGCCCCTCGCTGTAGTCATCCATGGTGGCGAAATGATTTGGATCCACCTTGCGCCACTGATTTCCCGCTGCGCCATTTTGCTGGGGGGCGCTTGCCGCATCTGGCTCCCGGCTGATGTCCCCGCCGGCCTGTTGAGCGGCCCGGTGCGAAGGGGGGTGCCACGCCTTACCGTCCTCGGCGGTGGTTACGGCCTCCGGGATTTCGTCCACGGTGAGAGCTTCAGCCTCTCCGGGCGGCGTCATCATGCGGGCCACTGCGATCCAGTGTTCGAGATGGCTCAGCGAAGGAGCCATGGAAGTGCGCCCGCGCTGCCAGGCGATAACCTCAAGCCTGGAATGCAGGTTCGCGGGTTCTTCCCGGGCAAGCAGGGCCGTCGAACGGATGCCTATGGAGGAAAGCAGTTCGGCTGCTTCCGCATTCAGGCCGGTTATAGTCGTGAGGGGAGTCATCTCTAGCACAGGGGGCATCCTGGCACTCTTGACTGAATTCAGGATGAACGCACGCGGATTATTCCAAATTTCTTAGCATGTCCTCCAACTGTGCTCCTTTGGTATTCCAGTCGGCCCGGCGCCGGTGGTGTTCCTCCACCACTTCAGCCGGAGCAGAGTTCACAAAACTTTCACTGGCCAGCTTCGCATCCACCTTCGCGATCTCCGCCTGCACTTTCTCCAGCTCTTTGGAAAGGCGCGCGCGCTCAGCGGCGATGTCTATAAGGCCCGCGAGCGGGAGATAGACCTCCCCCAGCGGTGTCAGCGCGGCGGCCGTGTTGGTGCCCTTGGTGAAATCCGCCTGCACGGTGATGCTCGCTGCGCCTGCGAGGATGCGCAGTGCAGGAAGGAGATCATCAGGCGTCGTTCCGGATGGCTTGAGGATGAAATTGAGGTCGCGCTTCGAGGCCAGGCCGCAGGCGGCTTTGAGATTCCGGATGCGGCCAGCGGTCTCATAAACAGAAGCGGCTTTCGCCTGGGCATCCGTCACCAGCGCTGCATCCGTGCCTGCCAGCAGCGGCTCCGTGGCCAGCGGCGTCTGTGCCAGAAAAACGCCGTCCCGGGCATAGCCCATCGTGGACCAAAGCTCCTCGGTTACGTGCGGCATGTAAGGATGGAGCAACTGGAGGTAGCGGCCATACACTGCATCCATGACGCGCAACGTCGCGGACTTCGCCGACTCATCACCGCCATTCAGGTCCGTCTTCGCTGCTTCCAGGAAGCGGTCGCAGTAGTTCCCCCAGAAGAAATCGTAGAGCATCTGCGCCGCAGTGTTGAAGCTATACTCCGCCAGCGCCGCCTCATAGTCCAACTGGAGCCGGTCCAGCTTCGCGAGCAGATCCAGGCAAAACACGGAGCACTGATCACTGATCACTGACCACTGATCACTGATTCCCTCTCCCTGCATCTGCCGGAAGCGCGCGGCGTTCCACAGTTTGTTGGCAAAGTTCCGGCCTTCCTCGATCTGCGCTTCATCGAACTTCACATCCGTGCCT
>JANOZA010000748.1:0-20172 GCA_031429155.1 Verrucomicrobiota bacterium
CGTCATCCGGAAGAGCCCCATCGGGCTCAAGATTGGCTTGAAATTCCAACTGACGATCCCGGCTGGCCTCCGGGTGTGGCGGAACCCGGACTGCACCTCCCCGGTTACTTCCGCCACCGTGTTCACCGCGGCGGAAATCGCCTCCACGACGGACGGCTTGGAGCTTTATGCTGAAGGCATTGTCCAGGATGGCGCACAAATCATAAATCTCATCGCTACCTGCGACGCCTACGGCTGGCCGGGATACGAGTGGCATCCCGATGTAGATCGCATACAAATTACTAACTTTGGCAGGCTCGGTCCGCTGAATGTCCCGGGGTATTCCATCCACCGTTATAAACTTCTGGGTGTCCCTCCGGCGGGCGGAAAGTGGATCGCCCCCGGAAGCGGCACGATCAAAACAGGAGCCAACACTTCAGATGTCACCATCCTTTGGGATGGTGGCCCCGTGGAGGGCAAGGCCATCTACGAGGCCAGCGCCAACTACATTTGGGATCTTGAAGTGAATGTGGTTGAAATTGCATCAGGGACTACCAACATACTGACCTACACCAAACCAGTATGGGGCCCACAGAATCCTCTTGGCGAATTGATGTTCGCTTCCAACGTCCAAGCAATGGACTGCCAGCTTTCAGTTGAACGGGTTGAGGGGCCTATAGTAGGGGGATCGGAGCGGGGCAAGAAATTCCTCCAGATGGGTATCATTCAAAACGGTGTGGTTACACAAAACGGTGCCCATTACCCGGCACTCACGGCGCCAAATTTCCGTCAGTCAGACAAAGTTTTTGATCCACCATACCTGGACGCTTTAGGAGCCTCGAACCCTTGGTATGCAGACAAGTTCGTGGTTGGAGAATTGGGTATCAAAGGCTGGATTGAAATCAAAATTGACGCTATCCCTGAAACCTTACATATTTCAGATGGTCCTGCTGTGCGTTTTACTGAACCTTCGGTCAACAACCAGGCTCTGGGCCTCACAGGCATCAGTTTTTGCCGCCAACAGATTGACTTTCATCTCTACTTCGCCGCGCGGACGGTGCAAACTCAGAATTCGGCCAATCTCATCTATACTCAACGCGCCAAGGCAAACTGGCTATTCGGCGGCTATGGTGAGATTTTGCCGGGCCAAGCATTCAACGCGACCGGTGTCGCCAGTGGGGATGCTCAGTTTGTACCCGTTCCTAATGGAGATCCGGTCCCGAAGACAACCGGACCAATCATGAATCTGACGCAGCAATCATTCCATTGGACAACTTGGCCATGATTCTTCGCGCTCTGCTCTTCGCCTGGTTCACGTCCGCTTGCCCTGCGGCATCGCTGGAAAATCATTTGGGCGACGGCTCAACCATTTTCACGGGAAGCGTCGGGCCAATGATCTTCGAGGGACGCGTCGTGGCCATTGACAATGAAATGCCCGGAAAGCCTGCGATTCTATACGGGCGTTTGATGAGGAGCCAAGCCCCGGGGTCACTTTATGTCTCAGCGCTGACCGAGCGGCCAAACTTTTGGAGCGGAATTCGTTTGCCGTTGGTTACAACTCCACCACTGCGTGTGGGGGAAAAAGGGTTTTGGCTTGCCGGTTGCTCCATGGGCTGTGCTTTCATCGTCAATGTTCCGGCTTATGGTCGCCCGTGGCCAGTGATTGAGGGGCGGGATGCTGAATATGCGGACGTGAAAGCCTGGGCGGAGTTGCTTCTCACTTCGCAAGAGCGGCTGGAGGATCTGGATGGCAAGCAGTGGCCGGCACCTCCCGCACCTCCCAGGCCGGCACCAGTGCCGCCGCCGAGCTTCATCGAAAGGCTATTACCAGCGGAGCCTGCCCCGCGGCCCGCCATGCCGCCTTCGGGCAGCGTGGAGCCCCAGGGGTTCAAAGCGGCCTGGCCGTGGCTGGCTGGCATGTTGGTGTCGCTGGTGCTCGGGCTTTTGATCGGCGCGGGGCTGGCGAGGAAGCGGGAGATTTAGAGAGGCTGCAAAAGTCATTTCCGGAAGGGGCCGTAAGGCTGCCGTCCCGGCTGCCGTGGCGGAGGGCGGAATCGGCCTCATTTTTAGCCCAAAAGAGAGTTCCCGGTTCGGCATGGGTCAAAACGGCGCTATTTTCGGTCATGGTTGGCCGACCATGACCTTACTCCCGCCCGACCATGACCCAATGGTCGCCCTCTCATGACCCAACTGGCACCCGTCCATGACCTCATGGATGCCAGGCCATGAGGGAATGGTTGCCCGACCGTAAGCGAATGGCCGCCCTCCCATGAGGCAATAGCCGCCCGACCGTAAGCGAAGGGACGCCCGGCGATGACCTTATGGCAGGGGTTCCATGAGGTCATGGGCACCCTGCCATGAGAGTATCGGCGGGCGGGAATGCCCGTACCGGAGGGTGGCGGTGAGCGGATGGCTGGCCGGCAGTGATGTCAGGGGAGGGGTGAAATGAGGGAATGGAAAAAAGTTTGAACGGACCGCGACGGTGAATGTCTAAATGATCGCCGGGCATTATTCTGGAACTGTCAGTGCCCGGCATCCATCCACCAATACCTGACAGTTCTCAATACCCGCCGATGCTTCCCGAATGGCTACCTACGGTCAATGTCACTACAATTCGCAGGCACGCTACAATGAAGCGCCGGCATCAACCCGACGACATAAAATGGCTACCGTTAGACTCGAACTCCAGGATAAGAATGACAACGAACTACGCGACTTCGCGGAGTTGCACATCACGAAAATGACGGGCAACGCCAACTTCCCCGACCCCGAACCGCTGCCGGCGGATTTCGATCCCGACGCTGCGGCCTATCGCGCCAAGCTGGCGGAGATCGCCGTGGCAGAGGCGGCGCTGGCCGCGCTGCGCAGTCAAAAGGATGCGCTGCGCGTCACCGTCGAAAGCAATCTGACCACCCGCGGGCGCTACGTGCAAAACAAGAGCGGCGGCGATCCCGCCATCATCCTGAGCAGCGGCTTTGAAATCCAGGACGAACGCACGACGACCACGGGCCTGCCGCAGCCGCAAAACCTGGTGGCGCGCATAGGCGACAACGCGGGCGATGTAGATCTGATGTGCCATGCCGTGAAGCGCGCCAAGTCCTACATCTGGCAGTGTCGCGAACACATCGAGGGGCAACCGCCAGGCGCATGGACGCAGGCCAAAGTCAGCACCCGGAGCAGCGTGACCGCCACAGGGCTGATATCAGGCCGAAAGTATGCCTTCCGCGTGCAGGCGCTCGGCCCCAACGAAACGGAAAGCCCCTGGAGCGACGAAGCCGTCTGCATGGCGGCATAAGCATCCGCCTCTCTGTGCAGCGGCGGGGCGGAGAAAGCTCTCCCCGCCGCTGCTGTCTTATTCTGCATTCTTCATTTTTCATTTCCCTATGTCCTTCGACCCATCCCGCCCTCACGACGCCAGCCTCGTGGATGCCGCCGAACTCCGCAGCCAGTTCACCGGACTGAAAGCCCTCATTGATGCCGTGCCCATGGTGACCGGGGCGGCGGTGGACTCTGTCACCATTGGCAGTGGAACGAGCGTGAACGTGTCTCTCGTTACCGGTGTCCTGCACTTCGACTTTATCCTCCAGCCCGGCCCGCCAGGAGAAGTGACGCAGGCGCAGCTATCCAATGATCTCTCCAACACCGCAAACCAGGCGATGCTCAATACGCTGCCGCAGACGTCGGCGAATACCAACAACGTGGCCTTGCTCAGCGGGACGATCAGCGACCCGCCGACGCAGGCGGAAGTGCAGGCGCAGCAGGATAAGATCAATGAGCTGATCAACGCGCTCCGGCGCTAACTGGAGAGGGGTCCGTAATCAGTGACCGGTGAGCCTGCGGCTCACGACTGCCCAGTCGAGGACGACCTGGCGGTGCGCGTCAGTCAACATGCGGGGTGACGTAGCTCGACATTCCAATGTCGAGTGCTTCCTGCCGGACGCAATGAATACTCGACTTTGGAAAGTCGAGCTACGGCTGCGGCTGAACCCCGCAACTTCACAGATTCGCACCACTAGCGGCATGGGTGGCCGGGCCCGCGGGCGGCTGACTAAATCCGTAATTCCCGGGCGCTGAGGATGGCCGGGTGTTTGAGGAGTTCGGCGATGACTTCGTCGCCGGTGCTGCCGTCCACGTTGAGGACGGTGAGGGCGACGCCGCCGGTGCTGTCGCGGCTCAGGGACATGTTGGCGATGTTCACGCTGTGCTTGCCGAGGAGGGTGCCCACGGCGCCGACGATGCCGGGCTGGTCGCGGTTTTCGTAGATGAGGAGGGTGCCTTCGGGATAGGCTTCGATGCGGCGGCCGTTGATGCCGACGATGCGAGGGCTCTTGCCGAAGAAGGTGCCGGCGACGCTGGCGCGCTGGTCGCCGCTGCCGGCGGTGACTTCGATGAGTTCCGTGAAGTCGGCGGGCGTGGCGAGGCGGCTTTCCGTCAGGCGCAGGCCCATGTTTTCGGCGATGCCGGGGGCATTCACCCAATTCACGGCGCCTTCCGCGCAGGCGATGTCGAGATAGCCTTTGAGCACGGCGCGGGAGATCAGCGTGGTGTCGCCTTCACCGACTTTGCCGCTGTAGTTGATGCGGAGAACCTCGGGCTGCTTCGGCGCGAGTTGCGCGGCGAGGCGGCCCAGGGTTTCGGCGAACGTAAGATACGGCCCGATGGCATCCAGCGTCTGGCGGTCCACGCTCGGCATGTTCACGGCGTTGGCCACGATGCCGTCCACGAGCGCGTCTTTCAAAAGCTGCGCGACTTCGATGCCGACATTCTCCTGCGCCTCCGCAGTGCTTGCGCCGAGGTGGGGGGTGAGCACGATATTGGGCAGCGTGAGCAGCACATCGTCCTTCGCCGGCGGCTCGGTTTCATAAACGTCGAGCGCGGCCCCGGCGACGTGGCCGCTCTGGAGCGCCTCCACGAGCGCGGCCTCTTCGACGAGTCCGCCGCGCGCGCAGTTGATGATGCGCACGCCGGCCTTGCACTTCGCGATCCGCTCTTTGTTGAGGAGATACTTCGTCTCCTTCGTCAGCGGCATGTGCATGGTGATGAAGTCGGCGTCCTCCACGGCTTCCTCCACGGTTTGCTTGAGTTCCACACGGAGAATCTGCGCGCGGCCCGGCGAAAGATAAGGATCATACGCCACGACACGCATCCCGAACGCCATCGCCCGGCGGGCGAACTCGGTCCCGATGCGCCCCATTCCGAGAATGGCCAGCGTCTTGCCGTTCAGCTCCACGCCTTCGTAATTCTTCCGATCCCAGCGGCCCGCGGCCATGCTGGCGTGGGCCTGCGGGATGTGCCGCGCGAGGCTCATCATCAGGCTGAACGCGTGCTCCGCGGTGCTCACGGTATTGCCGCCCGGTGTGTTCATGACGATCACGCCATGCTTATTGGCCGCCGCGACGTCTATATTGTCCACGCCGACGCCAGCCCGGCCCACGGCCTTCAGCTTCGTCGCCTTCTCAAACACCGCCGCCGTGATCTTCGTCTGGGAGCGCACCACGATGCCGTCATACTCATGCGCCGTCGCGAGCAATTCCTCGGGCTTAATGCCGATTTTGACCACCACGTCGAGGGACGGGCAGGCTTGGAGATCAGCGATGCCTTTTTCTGAGATGGGGTCGGCGACGAGTACTTTTTTCTTGTCCATGGATGGTTGGGGGGTGGGAAAAGGGCGCGCAGACTATGATCCGGCCCCGGGGTGTAAAGGGGAGAGTCGCCAGTGAAACAACGTGCCCTGCAGGCTGGCGCATTGGCGATGGCAAACCCGAAGATTGTGTGCAAAAGCCGATGCACACCATGAACCTCCGCCTCCTTCTCCCTGCTGCGCTTGCCCTGCCGCTCTCCGGCTGTGGCACTGCGAGCCATGCCCTCAACATGGTGACCGGGACCGCCGGCAATCTGGTCCGGACCGTCTTGGCACCGGTGAGCGGCGTCCTGCAGGTCGCGGACGAAGGCTCCGAAAAAGCCTGGCAGCAGAAGGCCGGTGCCCAAGCCCCGAAGGACCAAAAGCATGACCGCCGCGGCACTCAAACAAAGCGCCCTCGCTGATCCCGCGCCGCCCGCCGGGCTCACGCCGGAACTGCACGCTCTCTGGCTGGCGAAAAAGGACCGTTGGGAAGAGGCGCACAACATCGCGCAGGACATCCACAGCCGGGACGGCTCGTGGATTCACGCGCTGCTCCATCTCATCGAAGGCGACACCGGGAATGCCGGTTACTGGTTCGCCCGCGCCAGCCGCCCCGCCCGCGGCGTGCACGACATTGACGACGAGTGGGACCGCATCGCCGCACATCTGTGCGGGGAGTGAAACGCGGGCGCGCGCCGGTGAATCATTCGTGACAGCCTTCCGCATAGACACCGCCTGAGTTTCAGGCGTTTCCGAAGTAGGCAGTCTGGGACTCGAACCCAGGACCAACGGCTTAAAAGGCCGCTGCTCTACCGACTGAGCTAACTGCCCCTGTTCGGAGGGGCCCGGCACCGGGGTCGGTGCGGCGGGGGCGCGTTACTACCCGAGGAGTTCCGGTGCGCAACTGAATTGTCCCGGGGCCGAACGGTCGGTCACGGGAATGGAATCTCTACGGGGCGGCGGGGCGGAGCAGGCTTTTGGTCCGGGCTGGCGAGGTCAACTTCAAAAGGCTTGCCCACGCTGTTGCCCGCGAGGTCTTCAAGTTCGGGCTGAATCACGAGACGGTGTGGACCGGCGGGCCAGGGATTGACGGGCAGGAAAGTCCACTGAACGCCGTCGTCGCTCATGGCCTGTTGACCGGGCACCTCCGCCACAGTGATTAGGCGCAGCGCCAGAGCGTGGTCCAGCGGTTCGGAGAAGCGGATGTGCAGGGGTTCTTTGGTCCCCGGCGCGGGAGAAGTGAGTCGCCAGGTTTTGGGATCGGGAGGGATGCGGTCGGGCGCGGTGACTTTGAATTTCTTCTCGGCAGCAGCCTTCATCGGCTGACCATTCGCATCCAGCCAGGCTGCATCTATCGTGAGCGTGAATTGTCTTCCCGCCTCCAGGGCCGGACCGATGTCCTCCAGCGGTTTGACTTCGCGCTTCACCCGGCCGGGATCAATGAACAGGGTCAGGCGCCGGTGTTCGCGGTCCCAGAGTTCCTCATCCAGTTCCAGAAACGGCAATTCGACTTCCCTGCCCGCTTCGTCGCGCAGGTGGATATGTTTGTAGATGCCGCCGCCGCTCATGGGGGCGCTGAAGTGGAGGTAAAACTTCAGCAAATTCTCCGGCACGTTTTCGCTCCCCGGAAAGATGTGCTCGACCATCGCCGCCGGGGCCGTCGCTGCTTTGGGCACGGCGTGCCGGGAGGTCACGGCCTTTCCCTCGACCGGCTGCCAGACGGCCTCATAGCTCATGCCCTGACTAAATGGAAACCGCGGGGTGAAGCGCAGTCCTCCGGATAGCGACGACCATTTTCCGAGCATCGGTGGCAGCGCCTCGCCTGCGAGACGCACGGCAAACCTAGCCTCCCACTGCTCAGCCGGAGCGTCCGCCGGAGGCAGCGCGGCCGGGGCGATCCCGGTGACCTCCACGGCGGAGTGATCCGGCAACCAGCGGATTTCCGGTGCTGCCACCACGGTTGACGGCATGGTCATGAACAGCACCGCATGAACTAAGATCGCCCCTGTTTTCCTCATGGCTCTCGCATACTCCGGGCACATTGTAATGCAATGGTCGCCTCCCGGTCCTGAGCTTACTTGCCTGCGGAGATGGCTAAACAGAAGCCAGCGCGGTATCGAGGACTTCCAGCATGAAGTCTGCATCGGCGGCGGTGATGCACATGGGCGGCTTGATGCGCAGGGTGTTGCCCGCGAGGCCGCCTTTGCCTATGAGCAGGCCGAGGTCGCGGCAGATTTCCCAGACATGCGCGGCTTCCGCTTTCGCCGGTGTCTTTGTGTGTCGGTCTTTGACGAGTTCCAGGCCGAGCATGAGTCCGAGGCCGCGCACGTCGCCGATCAGCGTATGCTTTGCGGCGAGTTTGTGGAAACCGGCATGGAGGCGCGCGCCGATGGTGAGGGAATTGGCCTGAAGCTGCTCGCGCTCGATGACTTCCAGCACCGCACGTCCCTGCGCGCAGACGACGGGATTGCCGCCAAAGGTATTGAAGTGAATGCGCGACGCCAGCGACTGCGCGATTTGCGGCGTGGTGACGACGGCGGCGAGCGGGCAGCCGTTGCCGATGCCTTTGGCCAGGGTGACAATGTCCGGGATGACGCCCTGAGTTTCAAATCCCCAGTAGTGGGTGCCCGTGCGGCCAAAACCTGCCTGGACTTCATCTGCGATGCAAAGGCCGCCCGCCGCGCGGACGTGCTCATAGGCATGACGCAGATAGCCGTCAGGCAGCACGATGGTGCCGCCCACACCCTGAATACTCTCGGCGATGAAGCCGGCAATTTGTCCTGAAGTGCCGAACTGAATGAGGTTCTTCACATCATCCGCATACTTGAGTCCGGCATCCGCGTCGTCGCGGCCATAGACGCCGCGGTAAGTGTCAGGCATGATCGCGTGCTGCACGCCGAAGCTGTGTGGCACGTTGAATTTCCAGGTGTGATGGGAGGTGAGGCCCATCGTGCTCTGACTGCCTCCGTGGTAGGCATTGCGCAGGGCAATGAGGTCGTAATTGCCTGTGTAAGCGCGCGCCATGAGCAGAGCGAGATCGTTCGCCTCGGACCCTGAGTTCACAAAATAAACGACATTCAGTTCCCCGGGCATCTTTGCCGCGAGGTCGCGGGCGTAGAGTGCGATGTTGGGATGCAGGTAGATCGTCGTGGTGTGCTGCAGCGCGGCATTCTGCGCCTGCACGGCAGCGACCACGTGTGGATGGCAATGGCCCACGCTCACGGTGACGATGCCGCCAAACCCGTCGAGGTAGCGTCGCCCTTTCTCATCGAAGAGCCACTGCCCGCGGCCCTCCACGATCATGAGTGGCTTCTTGTAGTAGTGAAAGAGGGCGGGGCTGAGGAACTGTTTGCGCAGCGCGAGGACTTCTTCTGCGGAGGGGCCGTTCCACGGCGCAGGCTGGTGGTCGCAGGGCGGGAGATCGGGTGCGTTCATGACTTGTGTTTTACCGCGCATCGCCCGCCTGTCGCGGAGAAATTGGTTCAGTCCGAGCCTGGGATTTCCGGGTCAATTCAACAACCCGGACATCCCACAGCCGGCAGAGGCGAGGACCAGATTCGCCGCAGCGCAAAGAACCGCCCAACCGAGGCTCGCCAGAACCGGATGCCGGCCCTTGCTGCGGAGGCCAAACCAAATGCCCACTGGCAGGCAAACACATGATCCTGCGATCAATCCACCCATTCCGGTGTAGAGATTCATGTGCGCGCGGTCGTAGTCGGACAGCCATGTATATCCGGACGCCTTGTCCCTGGCATGGTTCATGGCGTTGAGCACATGGGGCACAATCACGGCTGTGAGGCCTGGAAGCACAAACAGCCCCCACTCCCATGCACGGAAAACCCGGGATGTTGGCGGGGCGTCCGCCATCAGTTCCCGTGGCTCATTCGTTGGAACCATGTCCGGCTCAGAGGAACCAAACTGTCAGGCCGAGGTAGAGCCAGGCCACGAAGAGCACGCCTAGAATGAGGAGCGATGGCAGGTGCGCGAGCCTGCGCGCATTCGCAAAGGAATCCGGCGCTGCGGGGGCTCCCGGTTCAGACATTTGCTGCTGCAGGCTGAGCCGCTCGGCTTCGAGTTTGTCGAGCATGAGTTGAACTCCGCGGTAGTTCGCCAGACCGACGCCAAGGAGGATCATTGCGAAGAGGGGAGTCGCACCCAGCAGGAATTGCTGCATGCCGCCGGGAGGGACATCCTTCGCTGCCAGGACGCAGAAGGCCACAAAGACAGCGGCCTGGATCGTAAGCGTCCAGCCGATCCGGTCGCCCACGGCTTTCGCCGTCGTGGCCAGCGATTGCTCGTTGGCTGCGGCTAAGGGAAGCAGCGTTTTCAAATCAGGGGTGCTGGTTTCCACCATTGCCTCCTCCGCTTGCGGCGGCGTCTGCTGCTCCGTGGCGGGTGTTTCGGGTGCCGTATCCACTACGGGTTCCGTTGCCTCAACCGCTGGCGGTTCGACCGTTGGCTCTGCATTGATCTCCAATTCCACAACGGGGGTCGGCTCGACCACCTCAGCAGCCACGGCGGTCTCGATGACCGGCGCTTCGGCCTGAGGTTCAACGGCGGGTATCGCGACCGCTTCCGGCTTGGCCACCGGCGTGCTGGCCAGCCAGGAGAAACCGGTCCCGGTAGAGCGTGAGGACAATTTCCCTGCCAGCGCTTCCACGATTTGGGCTTCCGTGGCGGGCGATTGTTCGATGGTTGCCTTGACAGTCTTAGCCTTCGCAACCGGCTGTTTCGCGGCCACGGCTACAGGCTTAGCGACCGGGACTTTTTTGGCGACGGGTTTCGCCGGAGGAGGAGGAGGAGGGGATTTGACGGCGGGCGCCTTCCCGGCGGGCAGCTTCGCGGCCTTTGTTTTCGCAGGCGGCAGTTTTGCGGACGTTGCCTTCGCGGGTGGTGCTTTTACGGCAGACGCTTTGGCGGCCGGTTTCTTTGCGGGGGGGGCGGAACGGGATGGTTTTTGCTGCTTCACCATGGGTTGCGGAGGTGGTTGAGAATGGATGTGCTGGGGAGGGAGGGGGACGTATTCGTTGCGATATTCCCTACTCTGTCAATTCACGACGAAACTGGTTTGCGGATTCCCGGTCACTGCCTTTGAAAGAGTCCGCAGGGCTCAAAAGTGCCCGGGCTTCCGCTGGAGGAACTGCCCGCGGCCCGTCGTCCCGGTGAATTCGCCATCCCGCACCATGACTTCGCCACGCACGGTGACGAACTCCGGTCGCCCGAGAACCGGCCAGCCTTCGAAGGCGCTGTAGTCCACGTTCATGTGCTGGGTCTTCGCCGAAATCGTGCCCTCGTACCCAGGGTCGTAGATGACAATGTCGGCGTCGGCTCCGGGCTGAATGACGCCTTTCCGCGGATAAAGACCAAAGTGCATCGCCGCCTGAGTGCTGGCCACATTCACGAACATCGGCAGCGAAAGCCGGCCTGTCCGGACGCCGCGAGTGTAGAGCAATTTGACGCGCTCCTCCAGCGACGGGATGCCGTTGGGTATCTTCGTGAAGTCATCGAGCCCCATCTGCTTCTGCGTGTCGAAATCAAACGGCGCGTGATCCGTCGCCACCGTCTGGATTTCTCCATGGGCGAGGCCTTCCCAAAGGATGTTCTGGTTTCGAACGTCACGCAGCGGGGGCGACATCACGTATTTCGCTCCCTCAAAACCAGGGCGCTCCGCATACGACAGATCCAGCAGGAGATACTGGATGAGCGTCTCAATGCTGACCCGCACGCCGCGCCGCCGGGCGGCCAGAGCTTCCTTGAGGGCTTCTTCGCAACTAAGGTGAACAATGTAAGTCGCCGCGCCGGTCTGCTCTGCGAACGACATCAAGTGATGCACGCCTTCGGCCTCCACACGGGGCGGGCGGCTCTCGTGGTGCTGCGCGGGATCCGTCAGGCCTGCGTCGAGCAGTTCCTTCTGCCGCTCGGCGATCAGTGTTTCGTTTTCGCAGTGCGCGGTGACGATAACGCCGAGTTCCTTCGCGAGTTTGAGCGTGCGGTAGAGTTCCGTATCGTCCACGCCGAACGCGCCTTTGTAAGCTAGGAAAACCTTGAACGAACTGATGCCGCGCCGGACGATTTCCCGGAGCTGCCCCTCCGTCGTGTCGTCGAATTTCGTGACCCCCATGTGGAACGAGAAGTCGCACGATGACTTCCCTTCGGCTTTGGAGAGCCACAGATCGAAACTCTCCAACGCGTCGTCCTTCCGCGACGGACAGCACATTTCGATGAGCGTCGTCGTTCCCCCCATGAGTGCCGCGCGGCTGGCGGACTCCCAGGTATCTTTGGAATAAGTCCCCATGAACGGCAGGTAGATGTGAACGTGCGGATCAATGAAGCCGGGGAAGACGAGCTTGCGCGTCGCATCAATAACCTCCGCTCCCGGCGGCGGCTCGATATCCGGGGCCACACGGGTGATCGTCTCGCCCTCACAGAGGACATCCATGACGAGTTCCGAGTCCGCGTTGACGACTCTGCCGTTTTTGATGAGGAAGCTCATAATGAAGAAAGAACCGCGGCTGCGCGCCGCTGCACGCGGATAGCTGAGGCGCGCCGCGGCGTCAATCTTCCTCAGTCTGAATTCCCGCGGCTGCTGAAGAGGGCATCTCCCTGCTCGCACGGGTGAACGATGTCCGCTACATGGGGGCGGTGCTGGATTCCAAACGACCGGCCTGCTGAGCAATGTTACCGAAATGCTGCATCCCGATGATCATCAGTCCGCTGCTAGTGGCGGCCTCATATTACCTCGATACGCCCGGCGGGTGTTGGGATTCATGGCGTGGGAATTTGGCTCCCGCCGGCAGCCTCCCGGCAAGCGTGTGCGTGGGCCTTTTCGCGACTCTTATTGTAATGCCATTCTATGGGATGGCCACTGTGCTCAGGGGCGCACTTCGTTGGCCGGATTGGACCCGGCTGGTAATGGTCGCTGCGCTCTGGATTTACGTGTTCGGGCTCGTCTTCCTGACGAAGGACGCAGCACATTTGGGACTTCCCTCCCTGGGAATCGTTTTGGGTGATGCGTTCGAGATGTGGCTCCTCTCGCTGGCCTATGGAGTGCCGGCGGTGATCACGAATTATTGGGTCGCGGCCCGTGAGCGGCGGGACTATTCCCCATGAACAGCGGCGGTGTGAGCGCGGTGAAGCGAAGGCTCGGCTTCTGGCCACAGCGGGGAAGCCTGAGACTATGAGCCCTTCACCCTCAGTTTCACCTCGCCGAAGCCCTTGATGGCGGCTTCATCGAAAGGCGTGAACAAAATCGAGACTGGCCCGCCCCTTGAAATTCAGCGTGACTCCCGCGCGCAGGCCCGGCAGAATGCGCGACCATGAGTCAATCATCATCACCCACTCCTCTCGCCGCCGGCCCGTTCGGCATCGAACCCGGCGCCCTCACGCGCCGCGGTGCTTTGAAGTCCGCACTCTTCGCCGCGGGCGCATCGCTCGCCGCCACCGCCGCGGCGCAGACTCCGGCAAAGCCCGCGCCGGATGACCGCCGCGGGTCGCCGAAGAAATTCAACGTCAAGAAGTCCATCAACCTCTGGGCCTTTCCCTATCCGCAGCGCATGAACCTGCGCGAGTGTATGCAACTGGCCAAAGACGCGGGCTTCGACGCCATCGAGTTGAACTACGATCTCGACAACGACCTCTCGCCAAAGTCCGGCACGAAGGAGTATGCGGCGATCCGCAAGATGGCGGACGAAATCGGCATTCAGATCAGCGGGCTGTGCTCGTTTCTGTTCTGGCCCTATCCATTGAGCAGCAACGACGAGGTGAAACGAAACAGAGGGATCGAACTTGCGGGACTCATCGCGCAGGCGGCGCACGATCTCGGTGTGGAGAATGTGCTTGTGGTGCCCGGCGCGGTCCACATTCCCTGGCGCACCGATCACGATCCAGTGCCCAACGACGTCTGCGACCGCCGCGCCCGCGAGGCCGTCGGGAAATTACTCAAGCAGGCGGCAAAGTTGAAGGTGTCGCTGAACATGGAGAACATTTTCTTCAACGGCTACCTCCTGACGCCGATGGAGATGAACGCTTTTGTGGACAGCTTCGGCGACGAAAAGTGCGCCGTGCATTTCGACACCGGGAACATCGCGATGTTCCAGCACGCCGAGCACTGGGTGCCCATTCTCGGCAAACGCACGCGCAACATTCACTTCAAGGAATTCAGCAAAAAAGGCACGGACTACTCCCTGGAGACGTTCCGCCCGCTGCTCGACGGCACGACGAACTGGCCGGCAGTGATGGACGGCCTAGCCGCCGTCGGCTACACCGGCTACGTGACCTTCGAGTATTTCCATCCCTATCCGCACTACCCGGAGGCACTCATCTGGCAGACCTCGGACTCGCTGGACCGGATCATCGGAAGAAAGTGAGGCGATGCGGCAGACGCGGACGCAATGATAGTGGCCGGGCTTTCCGGATTCCTGCCCGCAGGGTTTTTCCTTCGTTGCCTTCCGCTCACCTCGCCTCCATTTCCAGCGCCATGAACAAAGCCGCCCTAATCCTGAACTAGCCGCTGACACCAATGACTCTGAAAACGATCCTCCATTCCAGCCCCTGTCTTCTCGCGGCGGGAACGCTCCTGTTGTTCGGCGCAGCGCCAGTGGCGCTCGCTGAACCCGTCATTCCCGGAGTCGCCGCCACCCAGCTTGATCCGGCGCTGAAGGGGCAGGTGCTGATTGAGGAGTTGAACTGTGCGGCGTGCCACACGGGCGACGCTGCTCTGGCGGCGCGCTCGAAGAAAGCACCGCGGCTTTCTGAAGTCGGCTCGCGCGTGAATCCTGGTTATTTGGAATCGTTCATCGCTGATCCTCACGGAACGAAACCCGGCACCACGATGCCGGATGTATTCGGGCCGTTGGGCGCGGAGGAACGAAAGCAGGCCGCGACCGCGCTGACGCACTATTTGCTGTCGTTGAAGAAAAACGAGTTCGCCCCGGAGGCGCCGGATGCCGTGGCGGCACAGCAGGGGAAGCAGTTGTTTCATTCCCGGGGATGCGCGGCCTGCCATGCTCCCCGCGATAACCAAGGCGCGGAGTTGCCCGTGAAGAATTCCGTCCCGCTCGGCGCGCTGGAGAAGAAATACAGCTTCAAGAGCCTGACGGCGTTCCTGCGCGAGCCACACGCCAGCCGGCCTTCCGGGCGAATGCCTGACATGCAGCTGAAAGGTCAGGACATCGAGCGCATCGCTCACTTTCTGCTGCAAGGAACCCGGGTGCCAGGCGGGCTTGCCTACACGCTGTATCGCGGCCCGGTGTACGAGGGACTGGAGAGCGCAGAGGTGAAGCCGGAGCGGGCCGGGCAGGTCGGGGATTTCAAACTGGAGAGCCTCGGCAAGCCGCAGCATCACACGGCGATCCGATACGAGGGTTGGCTGAACATCGCGAACGCCGGACGTTACACATTCTTCCTCACCATGAATGGCGGCTCGCTGCTGATGGACGGCAAGCCGGTCATCCAGCAGGAGCCCAGCGATCGCCGCGGGGTCAAGCAACTTGAAGGCACGGCGGAACTGGCGGCAGGCTGGCGGCAGATTCAGCTCACTTACTTCCACACCGGTCGCGAGGCGAAGTTCTCCTGCGAAATGGAAGGCCCTCAGTTTCCGCGCGGGCCGATTCCTTCCGCGATGCTGTCCGTGTCTGACAAACCGATTCCGAACTTCGAGCCGCTCAAAGTGGATGTCGCGCTCGCGTCTCGCGGGCGGGAGCAATTCGGAAAACTCGGCTGCGCCAACTGCCACGATGACCTCAAGGTTCCCGCCACGCCGGCGACTGCCTTTGCCAAGCTGGATGCCAGCCGCGGTTGCCTCAGCGCAGCCGCCGGATCGTGGCCGCGCTTTGATCTCACGGCAGAGCAGCGCACATGGATCACGCAAGCGCTGCCGCACGCCGAGCAGCCGCCGTTCGATGACAAGCAGCGGATCAACAAGACGCTCGCGCAGTTCAACTGCCTCGCCTGTCACGAGCGCACGGGGCTGGGCGGCATCGCGCCGGAGCGGAATCCGCTCTTCACCGGCACGCAGCCCGCGCTTGGCGATCAGGGCCGGCTGCCGCCGCCGCTTTCTCATGTCGGCGCGAAGCTAACGCCCGCGTGGCTGGCTGATGTCCTGCTCCACGCGAAACGTCAGCGCGATTACCTCGACGCCTCCATGCCGCAGTTCGGTGAAGCGAATGTCGGGCATCTTGTCGAACTGTTCGGCAAGGCGGATGCGCTGGAACCGGTGGTCTTTCCCAAAGTGGCCAACATGCAGGAGTCGAAAGCTGCCGGCTACGAAATGATCGGCACCAATGGCCTCGGCTGCATTGCCTGCCATGAATTCAACGGACAGAAATCCGGCGAAATCAGCGCGCTCGACATCGGGCACACGACTGAGCGGCTCCAGAAAAACTGGTTCAATCTCTACATGCGGCAGCCCTCGCGATTCCACCCCACTGTCATCATGCCCGGCTATTGGCCCGACGGAAAATCCATCCGCCCCAACATCCTCGGCGGCGACACCGCGCAGCAGATCGAAGCCATCTGGGCCTATCTGGAAGACGGCGAACGCGCGAAGAAGCCCGTGGGGCTCTCGCGGCAGTCGAACGAACTGCGCGTCAGCGACACCACCGAAATGTGCCGCGGGCAGAGTCCCGTGGGCTATCGCGGCATCGGCGTCGGTTATCCCGGGCGTCTCAATCTCGCCTTCGATTCCGGCGAGATGGCGCTGCGCCAGCTTTGGAAAGGTGAGTTCGCTACTGTGGACCCGGGCCGCTTTCACCCGCGCGGCACCGACCAGATTACCTTCCCGCCCGGCATTCCCTTTCACCGCCTGACATCGCTGGAAGACAACTGGCCCTACAAAGGAAAAACCAACCACGCCTTTCCGCAGGACCAGGGCTATCAATTCCGCGGCTACCACCTCGACGCCGCGCGCCGTCCGACATTCCTCTACCACTACGGCGACATCGCCGTGGAGGATTTCTTCGAGGACGTGCCCGACAAAGACAGCAAAGCCTTCTTCAAACGCACCCTGCACTTCGACACCCCGGCCGCGCCATCCCCGTTCTACTTCCGCGCCGCCACCGGCAAGAAAATCACCGCCTCCACCGACCGCACATTCACGGCGGACAAACTCCAACTGCGCATCACCAGCGAGCACAAGGCCATCGTCCGCGATGGCAACCCCGGCGAAGTCTTGATCCCGCTGACCCTGCCCAAAGGCCGCAGCACCCTCACTCTGGAATACCAATGGTAATCCCGGTTCCAACGCCCGCATCACTTCCATGAAACTGTCACTCCTCACCACGTTCGCCATCGCCATGTCCATCGCCGCTGCCGCTCCTCCGACTGATAAGAAACCCGTCACTGACGAATACCACGGCGTGAAAGTCGTGGACGACTATCGGTGGCTGGAGGAGACCGGTTCGGCGGCGGTGAAGGCGTGGACGGAGGCGCAGAATAAGCACTCGCGCGCGTGGCTGGATGCGCGCGCTGACCGCGCGGGCATTGAGGAAAAGCTGACGGCGCTCTACGCGAAAGACACGCCGTCGCACAGCGGGCTGGTGTCGCGTCCGGAGCGGCTCTTTGCACTGAAGTTCCAGCCGCCGAAGCAACAGCGGCTGCTCGTAACGCTGACTTCGGTATATGATCTGAAGTCGGAAAAAGTCGTGCTCGATCCGAATGAGATCGAACCGAAGGGACAGGTGGCGATGGATTGGTTTGTGCCGTCGCCGGATGGAAAATTGATCGCGGTCTGTCTTTCCGAAAATGGGAGCGAGGAAGGGACGCTGCATTTTTACCGCACGGAAACCGGCGAGCATTTGCCCGACCGCATCGCCCGGGTGCAATACCCCACCGGCGGCGGCAGCGTGGCGTGGATGCCCGATGCAGGCGGCGTTTTCTACACGCGCTATCCTCACAAAGGCGAGAAGCCGGAGGCCGATCTGAACTTCTACCAGCAGATCTATTTTCACAAACTCGGCGCGCCCGCGTCGGCTGATGAATACTCCGCGGGACGGGACTTTCCGCGCATCGCCGAAATCGAGTTGGAGACTTCCGATGACGGTCGCTGGGTGCTGGCGAGTGTGGCGAATGGCGATGGCGGCGAATATGCCCACCACGTCCGCGAGACGAAGGACGGCGCGGCGTGGCGGCAAGTCACGCGGCACGAAGACGGGGTGAAGGCAGTCGTGTTCAGCCATAACGCGGCGTCGCTTTTTCTGCGGTCGGTCAAAGATGCGCCGCGGGGAAAAGTCCTGCGCATTCCCGTGACTGGCGCGCTGGGCGACGCGGTGACGATCGTGCCGGAGAGCGATGCGGTCATTGAGGGCATCACGCCCACGGCGCAGTTTCTTTTTGTTTCCGATCTCCTCGGTGGGCCGTCGCGGGTGCGGCAATTCACGCTCGATGGAACAGACGCGCGCATCCTTCCATTGCCGGAGGCGTCGGGCGTCGGCGGGCTGATCGAAGTCGGCGACCACATCGTGTTTCGTCAGACGAGCTTCGTCGCGCCGTCCGCATGGATGCTTTACGATCCCGGCGACGGAACCATGAAGAAGACCGCGCTCTATAATACGTCGCCCGTGGACTTTAGCGACATAGAGGCCGTGCGCGAATTCGCCGTGAGCAAGGACGGCACGAAAGTTCCCGTCAACATCCTGCGCCGCAAAGGCACGAAGCTCGACGGCAACAATCCCGCGCTGCTCTACGCCTACGGCGGCTACGGCCACAGCATGAGGCCGGCGTTCGATTTCGAGAACCGCCTGTGGTTTGACCGCGGCGGCATCTATGTCGTCGCCAACATCCGCGGCGGCGGCGAGTTCGGCGAAGAGTGGCACCTCGCGGGCAACCTCACGAAGAAGCAAAATGTGTTCGATGACTTCGCGGCGTGCGCTCAGCACCTGATCACCCGCGGCTACACGCGCCCGGAGAAACTCGCCGTCGAGGGCGGCAGCAACGGAGGGCTGCTGATGGGCGCATTCCTCACGCAGCATCCCGGGCTGGCCCGCGCCGTCGTCGCGCACGTCGGGCTCTACGACATGCTCCGCGTAGAACTCGACCCGAACGGCGCGTTCAACGTCACGGAATTCGGCACCGTCAAAGACCCCGCGCACTTCCGCGCGCTGCACGCCTACTCGCCGCTGCACAACGTGAAGGACGGCACCAAATATCCCGCCGTCTTCTTCCTCGCCGGCGAAACCGATGGCCGCGTGAATCCCGCCCACTCGCGGAGAATGACCGCGCGGCTCCAGGCAGCCACTGCCTCTGAGAATCCCATCCTCGTCCGCCTCAGCGCCGCCTCCGGCCACGGCATGGGCACCGGCCTCAGCGAAAAAATCGCCCAGCAGGCGGACGTCTTCGCGTTCCTGTTCGACCAACTCGGGATGACCGCCAAATAAGTCCGCATATGAAACAGGCCATACACGCACTCACCGCCCTCACACTCTCCCTGCATCTCCACGCCGCCGAAGACCTCGGGGCCATGTGGGGCACGGCGGCGGAGGAGGCGAAATATTATCCAATCGTCAACATCCCGGTGCCTGCGGGTGTGCCGATGCGGCCGGGGGGGCTGGAAGTTCTGTCGGATGGACGGCTGGCCGTCGGGACGAGGCGGGGGGACATTTACTTTGTCAAAGGCGCGTTCGATTCACCGCCGCAGCCGGAGTATCATTTGTTCGCGAGTAGTCAGGATGAAATCTTCTCCCTCGCATGGAAAGACGGAGCCATCACGGCGACGACGTGGGGCGAGGTGACGCGCATCAGCGACACCAACGGCGATGATGTGGCGGACCGCTACGACACGCTGACGAGCAACTGGGGCTATGCCGAGGGGCATGAGTTTGCGTTCGCTTCAAAGCCCGATCCGGAGGGCAATATCTGGGTCGCTCTGGGGCTGAGCGCTTCGTATGAATCGCACAATCTCTTCCGTGGCTGGGCGGTGAAGGTGACGCCGGACGGAAAGATGATTCCCGTGTGCAGCGGACTGCGGAGTCCGGGCGGCGTGGGGGCGAATGCGGAGGGCGCGATGTTCACTATCGAGAGCCAGGGGCCGTGGAATGGCTGCTGTTCGCTGAAGCATCTCAAGCCCGGCGGATTCCTCGGACATCCTGCGAGTTACAACTGGTATCCCTTCGTCCCTGGCATGAAAGCGCCCGCGCTGGAGCCGAAGAGTGACTCGCGCATGGGTGTGGAAAGGAAGCGCGTGAAGGAGCTCGTCCCGCCGGCGGTGAAGTTCCCGTATATCAAGATGGGCCGCTCGATCTCCGGCTTCCGGCTCAATCAAACCGGCGGCAAGTTCGGTCCGTTCGAGAATCAGCTCTTCCTCGGCGACTACAGCCTGAGCCTGATCCTGCGCGCGACGACCGAGCAGATCAACGGCGTGTGGCAGGGCGCGTGTTATCCCTTCCGCGAAGGGCTGGCCACCGGGATTATGAACGTGGAGTTTTCGCCCAAGGGACAGCTGATCGCCGGAGGCTTCACCACTAGCAGCCAGTGGCCGGTGCGCGGGACGGAGCCGTTTGCACTCCAGCGCATCGACTGGAATGGCGTCGTGCCCTTCGAGGTTAAAGAGATCAACATCAAGAAGGACGGCTTCCTCG
>JANOZA010000749.1:0-35984 GCA_031429155.1 Verrucomicrobiota bacterium
TCCTGATACGGGTTGGTGGCGCTCACATTGACAGTGACGGGAAAGGTCCCGCCATACGCCACCGTGCTGGAAGTGAGCGCGAGGCTGGTGGTGGTGACAGCCTTGTAGGTGTAGTGCGTGTTCGCCACATTCGTGCCGACAGGGGTGAGCACCTGCACGCTGCAGGGGGCGGCAGCCCGCGCCGCTGTGGTACCGGTGATGGTCGTGCCGTTGGGATTCGCCGAAAAACCCAGCAGTGCCGCGCCGCCGATGGTCAGCCCCGTCGCCCCGGTAAAGCCCGTGCCGGTGATCGTCACCTGCGTGCCGCCGGCAGCGGTCCCGGAGTTAGGCGAGATGGCCGTTACTGTCGGGGGCACCACGCCGGTGGCCGTGAGGTTGATTTCAAACTGCTGTTCGTCCCCGTCGTTGCTGTTGATGATGATGGTGGCCGTGCGGGTGCCCAGCGCAGTGGGAGTAAATGTCACTCCCAGCACGCGCGTGCTCCCCGCCGCCAGGTTCACCGCTCCCAGATTCGTCACCGCAAAATCCCCCGGGTGACTGCCGCCCACTGTCATGCTGGAAATGGCGAGCGTCCCGTTGCCGGTGTTCACGATCACGAACGAGCGGCTGGCGCTGGTATTCCCGGTCGCCGTGGTGGGCATCGCGTAGGCGGCGGCATTGTCCGCGCGCTCCACTCCCGGGAGCGTGGTGCCTTCCTGCACCTGTATTTCCGGCAGCGTCCCCGCGCCGCGCGCCGTCACCTGCGCTGGAGGCATCACGCCATTGTAGCTGCGGATGAGGGAAACTACGCCGGCGGAGACTTCAGGGGTCGCGTCTCCGAAAAAGCGCACCCGCGTGTCCGCCACGTAACGGTTGATCTGGTCGGTCGTAGTCAACACCGCCACGCCGTCCACATAGGCAATCAGTTCATTGTTCACCGCCTTCCGCGTGACGATCAGCCGGTGCCAGCCCCCGGCCGTGACCGGTGCCGCAGCCGACGGAGGAACGTTGGCAAGGTTGAAGAACCTGATCTTTCCATCCTGCACAAAGACCGCGTCATCCCCGGCCATGCCGTCGAAGTTGATCACCGAGCGATAGCCGCTGACGGCAGTGAGCGAGAATACGACTTCCAGCGTGTACTCCGCGGGAGTGGGCACCAGATTCGCCGGCCCCGTCAGATAGCCATTCGCCGGAAAGGTATGCGTCGCCGGCCCCAGAGTGCCGCCGGCCTGCACTGCCATCGCTTCATTCCCAATGGCGGCGCTGTCCGCGTAGCTCTGCGAAAACTCGAACTCATGCGCCGGCGCCAGCGGCGGCCCCGTCGTTCCGCTACCGTTAAGGCCGACTCCGATGCTGCCCTCCGGGTCGGTGTTCTGAATGTAGAAGCTCCCGGTCCGGTAGCCCGTGGCGCTGGGTGAAAACCATACTTGAAATGTCATCGTCTGTCCCTGCGCCAGCGTAGTGGTGGCCGGCGCGCTGGTGAAAAAGTCTGCCGTGCCGCTTTGCACGGACACACTGGAAACCTGGAGATCGACGGGGCCGGAGTTGCGCACCGTGATGGTCTGCGCCGCGCTCGTATTTCCCAGATTCACACTGCCCATCGCGAGGTCGCTGCCTTGCACCAGGCGCGTCCCGCTCACTGTGCCGGCGAAGACATCTGCCTTCCCCTTTGGCCCGCCCAGCGACGAGACCTGACCGGCGGACAGCACATAGTTGTAGGTTCTGATCCGATCCACCGATCCCGGGGCATTCTCCCCCTGATAGTTCCCTGCCGTGTTGTCCCGGAAGAAATGCACCACGCCGGACGCAGGGGGGACGTAGATGTTTCCTGTGTCCGACTTGGTTTTGGCCAGCGTCCCGTTCATGTAAATTTTGGTTTCCTGAGTGGACCAGCTCCGCGTCACCACCACGCGGACGGGCACGTTCGCGGTGAGGGGCGTGACGGAAAACCCAGAGGCCGTCCCGCCGCTGGGAGCCAAATACGGCAACGCGCCATCGCCGATGTAAATCCCCGCATCCTGCTGGAGATCACTGAAATTAACCAGGCAGGCGTATGCCGGAACCGAGGTGAACGTGAACACCATCTCCAGCGAATAGTCGCCACTGGTCGGCACCGCCCAGGGCACCGATGGCCCCTGACCCGCGCCGTAGGCGTAACGAAACGCCTCCGTGGTCCCCCCGCCGCTCGACATTGCGTAGCCGCCGAGGGCATCGTCCAGATTCCCGTCGAACTCATAAACATGCGTCGGCAACTGCGCCCGCAGCGCCGGAGCCAGCAGGCAAAACAGGAAGAGGCAGAGCAGCCGGCAGGCGGCGGCAGGGCGGAGGCGGGCACTGGTATTCATGGTGTGGAGTATCATTCGGGCTGGAGTGGGAGAGGTCTTCACTGGTTCCTACGAGATTCCCTGGAACTGATAACCCGGGCTGCAAAAATACTTTCCGGCCCCAGTTGGTGTACAGGCTTTAGCCGATGACAGCCCCACCGCGGCAAAGCCGCCATTTTTTCATACCCTGGCGGCGTCGCCGCGGGATGGATGATCGGCTAAAGCCTATACACCAACTGGATACCTGCGGCACTACTGCTGCGCTCCGACCTTGCTGTTCTCCGCGCTTACCGTGCCAACGAGGCCGGTGCTGCCGTCGCATCGGGTCACAGCTCCGGCGTTCGTGATGGTGCCGTGGTCCCACGCGGGGCTGTGAACGACATAATTGCCATCGGGCAAGGCGGTCGCGCCGCCGCCGCCCACGAGGTCGTTGGCGGTGGAGCCGGTGAGGCTGTTGGCGGTGCTCACCGGACCCGCGATGCCGGTGCTGCCATTCCCCCAGGTGACGGCTCCGGCGTCACTGCGATCCCTATGGTCCCAGGCTGAGCTGCTCACGACGTAGTTGCCATTGGCCAGAGCGGTCACGCCGGCTAGTCCGGTGAGATCAAAGGGCGAGGAGCCGGTGAGGCTATTGGCGGGGCTGACGGGGCCTGCTATGCCGGTCTGGCCATTGCCCCACGTGGCGGCTCCCGCGTCTGGCGCCGTGGCCAGGTCCCAGTTTCGGCTGCTCACGACGTAGTTGCCATTGGCGAGCGCGGTGACGCCGCAGTTGCCCACCAAATCATAGGGAGCTGCGCCTGCGAGGCTATTGGCGGCGTTCACGGTGCCGCTGATGCCCGCGCTGCCGCTGCCCCAGGTGGCCGCTCCGGCGTCCGTGGTTTGGCCCGAGTCCCACTGCGGACTGCATACGACAAAGTTTCCGCTGGTGAGCGCCGTGACGCCGCCGCTGCCTGCGAAATCATTGACCGCAGAGCCGGTGAGCGTGCTGATGAGGGCTCCGGTGCTGCCATTGAAAAGATACACGGCTCCGCAGTCGGTCACGCCGCCGATGTCTGCCTGCGGGGAGGTGATGACGACATTGCCGCTGCTCAGGACCACGCGGGTGAAACCGAAGCCGTTTTCCGCTGATGGATTGGGATCCACAAACGCAGGGGAAGCCGGAGCCGTTGCCAATGGATCGGCGGGGTCGGCGGCGGTGATGGTGAGGCTGATGGCAGCCTCAGTGCTGCCGAAGGCTCCGTCATGCACCCTGTAGGTAAAACTATCGGCACCGTGGTAGCCGGCTACTGGCGTGTAAATCTGGCCTGGCCCGGCTCCGGCAAGTTTGCCGTGTGCCGGCGGGGTGATGATGAGGTAACTCAGAAAAGTGCCGGCATCAGAATCGCTGCCCGTGAGCGTGATCCGTTTTTCTCCGCCTTCCTTCAGCGAAATGGACTGAGCATTGGCAATCGGGGGAGTACCCTGGATTTCCCGGGCAGGGCGGGACGGAACCACGGCGACAGCTTCCGCCAACGCCTTTGGGAGAGGCGGAATGGCTGCGACCTCCGCAGCAGTGAGCGGACGGTCGTGGATGCGGATCTGGTCCAGCTCTCCTGCTGAAACCTCCCGTCCATTGTCCCGGCAGAAGTGGATGATGCCAGCGGTGTTCGCGTTGGCGATGTATTTCCCCTTCGGGTCACTGGCCGACAACCGCAGCGTTCCGTCCACGTAGGCGGACACCAGGCTGGTGGCACCATCCCGCGTCAGCACGATGCGGTGCCACTGGTTCTCCCGGACATCCACTGCTGGCGATTGTGCCGCCGAGTTGATGGGAAAAAAATTCATACTCCCGTCTCCGACGAAAAGGCCTCTGTCCCCGGTGACGTTGTCCAGGTTGATCAGCGCCCTGTAGCGTGTGGTCTCGCGCAGCTTGACCACCATTTCGATCGTGTAGTCACCCGGTGAGGCCAGCGCATGGCTCAGATTTGGCCCCTGCCCGGCACGAAAGCAGTATCCCGTGGAGAGAACCACTCCCCCGCCGCTTTCCATGGACGGCCCGCCCATCGCGTCGGCGAAGGAGTTGTTGAAGTCGTACTGATGAGCCGGCTTCACCGCCTGCCCTCCCGCCGTTTGCATCAGGAGTGTGGCGAAGCAAAGCCCCGGCAGCCGGAAGCGGCGGGCTCTGCGGGACGGAATGCAGGGGTCCACTTTGGAGGTCCGGCGGGGAAAATGTGCGGGCGCATTCATGGCAGGATGAGGCTACGACTGCGGCACATTTGCCTCCAGCGTCACCCGGTCGAGTGTGACTCCGCCATACATGCCGTCCATGTACTGGTTCATGCCGCCGAAGTCATAGGTGAGGCCGGGTTCCGGATCTCCCATGCCCGTGATGGCTCCGGTGGGCCCGCCTTTGACAAACAAGGGCACCCCACCGGCCGCGCCTGAAAACTCGAGCTGATAAGTTTTGTCCGTCGTGGTCAGCCGGACCACGAGGCCGCTGAGCTTGTCGGGGTCCGCCCATTTCCATGAAGCCAGGATGGTGCGGTGATTCAAGGCGTCCGTGGCCACGAGATTGCCCCGGTTGGCGAAGCCGTCCTCTCGCCGGTTCTGAGCGAAAATGGAAAGGTAGAGCCCCTTGCCCGGCGGGTTTTTTGAGGGGTCGAGTGATCCCGGGAAAAACAACACACTCCGCAGCGCGTGCCGGCGGTAGCCAATCCAGAGCCTGTGCCTCCTGCTCGTGCTGGTGATCTTCCCAAAGGTGAAGCTGAGCCGGGTGGCGGCCTGCTGGAAGGGATTCACGCCATTGTTCTGATCACAGCGGAAGGACATCGGATCGTTGAGCTTCCCGGCATCGAGTAGAAGGAACCCGCCATCCTCGGAGAGGGGGACATACCCCGTGTCGTCAAATCCATCGCCTTTGCCGTAGGTATTGGTGCCGACCACGCCATCGTCGAAGTCGTCATCTATGACCACGCTGCCGGGCGTCGGCGGCGGCGTGGCAGCGTATGGCGGCGGCAGCTTGTCCCGCAGGGGCGGGAGGTCGTCATCCATCGCATCAGTCCCGGGCATGGTGAGTCTCGGCGTGGGGGGCACCGGGTTGACAGCGCCAGGGGCAACGATGATCGCGCGGGCGGAGTAGGTGCGCCCGACGTTGACCGGCACCGGGCGGTCTGTGCGGCCGTAGCCGCCCTCAATAACCGCGAACTGCAGGCCAAGGCGGAGCGGCAGGGGGATCTGGATGCGTCCACCGTGGGTGAACAGCCACGGGCCTTCATTTTCACCGTCCACCACGCCAGGATTCGTGGACACCGTCTCCACCGTGCCAGCGTCAAGGGTGGTGGTCACCAGCCGGTCACAAAAACCGAAGCACGTATTCGGCCCCACTTTGTCCGTGCCGGCGAGCAGATCGAATGAAAACGTCTGCACCCCGCTTCCATCCGACCGGCGCGAAGTCCCGAGGCCGAGCAGCGTGAATGTCTTGTCATCCACGCGGTCAAAGAGCATGGGAGTCACTGAATTCGGCCCGCCTTTATCGTCGTAGAATGTCCAGCCCGTGATGGTGCCAGGAATGCCGATGGGAGTGCCGTTAAAGAAATAGAGACCTTTGCCGATGTCCTTGAAATCCCGTTTCACGAGCGCGCTCTGCTGGTCCGGCAGAAGCTTCGCAGGCTTCGGGCGGGAGAAGAACCATCCTGCCAGCGCTCCCGTCAGCATCAGCGCCGCGGCGGCGGGCCAGAGCCAGCGGCGGCGGGCTTTGGGAATGCCCGCAAACGGCGCGAGCAAGTCCGCCACTTCCTGCGCCGTCGCCGGGCGCTGCTCGCGGTCCATCGCCAGCATCCGGTCGCAGAGTTGAGCGAGGCCCGCGGGCAGGTCATCGCGGAGCGAGGCGATGGGCGGAGCCGCCGTGCCACCGATGCGCTGGATGCGCGAAGAAATGGAAAGCTCCCCGCCCACCCGCCGGGGCGGCACGCCGGTGAGCAGACGGAACAGCGTCGCGCCCAGCCCGTAAATGTCCGCCCGCGTATCCACTTCCGCCGGCGCGGTGATCTGCTCCGGCGCGGCGTAATCCGGCGTGCCCTGGAATCCTTCGCCCACCTTATCCGTCGTCGCCGCGAGGCCAAAATCGAGCACTTTCACGGGGCTCAGCGCCACCATCTTCCCTCCATCCGCGCCCGTGGCCACCATGAGATTGCTCGGTTTCACATCGCGATGCACCAACCCCTGCGCGTGGGCATACCCCAGCGCCAGCGCCGCCTGCCGCACAATGTAGCAGGCCAGTTTCGGCTCCATGCGCCCCGCACGGCGCGACATCTTCGCAAGGTCCTCGCCCTCCACGAACTCCATCACGATATACCAGTGCCCCTCGCGCTCCCCGGCATCATGCGCGCGCACGATGCCCGGGTGATCCAGCTTTCCCACGGCCGCCATTTCCTGCTCAAAGCGTTCTACGCCTGACGCCGACTCCGCGATTTGCGGGTCGAGAAACTTCAGCGCCACCGGACGCTTCAGTTTCCGGTGCTCTGCGCGATAGACCGTTCCAAAGCCGCCCCGCCCGATCTTCCCCACGATGTCCAGCTCCGGGAAGAGCAGGCAGATTTCATCATCATCCAACTCCGTTTCCTGCCCCGCCAGCGCCAGCGCGCAACGCGGGCAGGAAGTATCCACCAGCGCCGCGCCGCATTGCGGACAGCGCCCGGACAGGCGGACGGTGGGTTCATCAGACATCAGGCAGGGGGATCAGATCTATTCCTGTGTTCTACGAGAAATTCTCCAGAAGGTAACGCAGCTCGTCCTTTTCGTCCAAATCGGAGCCGACCGTTTCTGCCACTTCCGCGCGGATGGCGGCGGCATAACGGCGGCGCATGCGCGAGAGCGCCACGCGCGCGGCTTTTTCATTCATGCCCAGCCGTTCCGCTGCCGCGGGAAAGTCTGAGGAATGGCCGCTGCCGGTGAGGTGAGGGAACAACTCCGCGCAGAGCGCGGCCTTGCCCTCCGCCGCGCAAGCCTCGCCGAGGCGCTGCCCGGCGCGCTTGAGTAATGTGAGCGCCCATGCCCGGTCGTAGGCCATCTCCGGCGAGAGTCCGGCATCCGCCATTTCATTCAAGTGCGACTCCGCCATAGCCACATCCAGCGGCACCATTTCCGCCCCTCCGCCCCGCTTTTGTCTCGTGGCCGCACGGAAAAAATCTGTCTCCAGATTCCTCAACGACATCAGGAGGACCGAGCGAAACTTCCCGCGCGCCGGATCCGCCGAACTCAGCAGGCTTCCACTCTGCATCCGCATGAAAAACTCCTGGAGCAAATCCTCTGCCTCCTCCCGGCTCCTGCCCTCCCGGCGCAAAAACAGATACAGTGGCTGCCAGTAGCTCTGAAAGAGCCGCGTCATCGCTGCCATGCTCTCCTCCGAGGAACCGGCCGCCGCTTTCACCATGGACCATTTCGTTGTCGTAAACTGTCCCGGGGAGGCGGTTGCAGCAGCTTTTTCAATTTCCATCGGCCCAGCCTATGTCACGCCGCCCCGGCGATGGCAAGTCTTTGGTTTGCAGCGGTGCAGTGCCCGACAGGGGGGGCGCAGGAAGCTTCGTGCGGAAGAATTAGTCATTGAAAACTAAATTAGCCTCAACTAATTCTCTCAACGGGGCAGGTCCTCACAGCAGAATGAATGAAAACACCAGGATGCCGAACGAAGCGCCGCTCGAACGCGCGCGCCGTGGCCTGACGCCGCTGGCCACTTCCCTGGGGTGGTACTATCTGATCATTCTCGCCGGGGTTATCACCTCCGTATTGCTTTGGAAAGTGATGGGCGCTGAAAACATCGGGCAAGCATTGAGATTTCTCTCGCTCCAGGATCCGTTTCTCCGCGACGCCGTGCTCGGCACCATGCTGCTTGGTCTCAACTGCGGCCTCCTCGGCACGCTGCTCGTCGCGCGGCGCATGGCCATGCTGGCGGACACACTTTCGCATGCGGTGCTGCCGGGCATCGCTGCGGGCTTCCTTTGGACAATGACGAAGAATCCCGTCGCTCTCGTCACTGGCGCGGTCTGCACCGGGGTGCTCAGCAGCCTCATTGTAAGCTGGATCGCGCACACGACCAGGCTCAAGCCGGATGCCGCGCTGAGCGTGGTGCTTACTGTCTTCTTCGCCGCCGGCATCGCAGTCATCAAAATGCTGCCTGAAGGCAACAAAGCCGGCCTCGACCGCTTCCTCTACGGGCAAACGGCCGGCATCAGCGCGGGGGATGTCGCGATGCTCGCCGTCACCGCCGCAGTGACACTCATCACACTGCTCATAGGCTATCGGGGCTTCCTTGTGCTCGCGTTCGACGAAACGTTTGGCCGCTCCATCGGCTCGCCGGTGCGCGTGTTGCACTACCTGCAGATGTTCCTTACTACGCTGGCCATTGTCGTCAGCATGGAAGCCGTCGGCGTCATTCTTGTGGCGGGGCTGCTGGTGATTCCGGCGTCCACGGCGTGGCTGTTCAGCACGCGGCTGAGGCACATCATGTGGCTCTCGGCCTTGCTGGGAATGGCTGCGGCACTGATGGGCAGCTTCACGGCCTTCGTCGTCACGCCGAAAGGCGGAGGCTCCATCCTCGTGCTATGCGCAGGTCTGATGTTCGCCGCGGCGTTCCTCTTCAGCCCCGGCGGGCTCGCGCGTCGCGCGTGGCGCTGGTTGCAGCACGGACGCCGCATTCAACGCGAAGACACGCTCAAAGCGATCTACCGGCTCCTTGAATCGCGCGGCTTTTCCCCCGCGGAAATGCACGCCGGAGAAGCCGGCTGCACTCCGCGCGACCTCCGGGAACTGCTCCGCCGTAGTCTCGGCACGGGCACTGCGCAGTCGTTCACGCTTACTCCCGTCGGATTCCGCGAAGCCGCCCGCATGGTCCGCAATCACCGGCTCTGGGAACTCTACCTCACGCAGCGTGCCGGATTCGCTCAGGACCACGTCCACGACAGCGCCGAGCAGATGGAACACCTCCTCGCCGAGGAAAACATCGCCCACATGATGGAAATACTCGGCCACCCGCAGACCGATCCACACGGAGCGCGCATCCCGTCGCTCGACGACACCATCGCCAGCCTCCGCAGCAAGGCCCTCTCCTCCATTTCCACGCCCCCTGCGTCATGAACTTTGCCACACTCATTCCGCCCTTCGACTGGCAGCGCGTCGTCGTTGATCCGTGGACCGCACACATGCCCGGCACGCTCTGGATGGTGCTCATGGCGCTGGTGCTCGCCGTGCCCTGCGCGCTGCTGGGCAACTACCTCCTGCTCCGGCGGATGGCGCTCGTTGGCGATGCCATCAGCCACAGCGTCCTGCCCGGCCTGGTCCTCGCCTATCTCATCTTCCACGACCTCGGGACCGGAGCCATGCTGGCTGGTGCCATGGCGGCGGGCCTGGCCACCACGCTGCTCATCGAATTCATCACCTCGAAAAGCCGCCTCAAGTCCGACGCCGCCACCGGCATCACTTATACGACCCTCTTCGCGCTCGGCATTTTCCTTGTGAACAGCTATACCGGGCGCGTTCACCTCGACGCCGACTGCGTCCTCTTTGGCGAACTCGAATACGTCCAGCTCGCCGAGCCCTCCGCCGTCACGTTTGGCGCCTGGGGCGCGGTGCCGCTGCCGATTCTTATCAGCGCCGGCATCGCCCTGCTCGTCATCGGTTATATCGCGGCATTCTATAAAGAACTCGCCCTCACCTCCTTCGATCCCGGCCTCGCCCGCACTATCGGCGTCCGCACCGGTCTCGTGCATTACAGCCTCATGGCGATGCTTTCGTTTTTGGTCGTCACGTCGCTGGAAAGCGTCGGCATCCTCGTCGTCGCGCTGCTGGTTTTACCCGGCAGTACTGCACAGTTTTTCACCCGCCGGCTGTGGAATCTCCACGTCATCGCCGTCGTGCTCAGCGCCACCGCCGTGCTGGCGGGCTTTCATCTCGCCGCTTGGTGGAAGTGTCCCACCGCCGCCGCCATCGCGCTGTGCGGCGGCGCGCAGTTTGCGCTGGCGTGGATCATCTCCGCCACGCCGGCCATGATGCGGCGATTGCAATATGCTGGACAAGGCGGTGCGCGTCACGAGGCCTCTTCGTAAAGGGATCGCATCCGCGCGGGCCGGGACAAAGCCGGTCAGTCAATGCCGCCGCCGGTGACGTAGTCGTATTTCATGCGCAACCATGCTTTGGGACGGGCGGTGCGGTTTTGGCTGCCGGAGCAGACGATGGACTTCTCGCCGCGGACCACGGTTTCAACAACGCGCGCGGAGCCGGTGCCAGTCCAGAGGGTAGTAACGCCCCAGCCGGTGCGCTGGGCCTGCATGGTCCATGAGGAAAGTACGGTGGTTTCTTCAAATGTGATCCTGACATCAGTGGGCAAGGGGTTGGGGACGAAGAGGCGCAGGGCGGGGCGGTTGGCAGCGTCAAAGATGAAAGTGGCGCGCCGCTCCCGCCAGACGGCAGGAGAAGGGCCGGCGGGATTGATGCGGCAGAGCCAGGTTTCGATGTTGGAAATCCCGTCGCCATTGGGGTCGGCGTTGGGCAGGGCATCGTTGGCGGTCAGCCCGTGAGCGCTCATCCAGCCGGGAAACCCGGTGACGCCGTCCTCGCTGGCGATCTTGATGGTCGTCGAAGATACGCCGTCCGCGAAGGCCACATTCGTCGCCGTGGTGCTGAAGCCAATCGTGAACTGCTCCAGCGCCTCCACCGTGGTGTCATCAATGATGTCCACATTTAAGCTCCAGGAAGTCTGCCCGGCAGGAATGACAAACGTGCTGCCTGTTTGACCGTTGGCGAGGAAGTCCGTGGTAGCGAGAGCGGTACCGTTGGTGGCCAGATAGGACATGTTCAACGGCGTCGCCAGAGGCTCCGACAGCGACAGGCCCACTGTGACACTGCCGGAGTTCTCTGTGACGGTTTGGGGGGGAGTGACGCGGATCTGCGGCGGGAGAATGGCCGTGATGTCATCGAACTGGTGAAAATCATTGCCGTTGCCAAGGCTTTGCCATGAGACGCTGACGACATTCTGAAAGCTCGCGGGAAAGGTGCGCACCACGCCAGCAACCACGGTGCCCGTGGTGAAGGTCTGCGTCACCGTCGTGTTGTTGGACTTGGTCCCGGTGAAAGTGACAGTGCCGGTAGAGCCGTTAAAAATGGGCGACAGCCGTATGGAAACCAGCGTGAAGGGCCCACCGCCCGCCGCCGTGAGAGACGTCGTGGTGCCACTCCATGTGGGGTGCAGTGCCTTGTGGCCTGTATTCCGGTCACTGCCGGGACCGAAGATATACCATGTGAACGGGGTCGAGCCATTGGTGGCCGTATAGTTGAGGCGCAGGCCATCCTCCGCCAGGATGGGATGCACCTCCGCAGGGTAGTAGGTGGTGAGATGGTCAAAATCCATCACTACCTGACCGGCGCGGGCAGCACCAGTGAGGAGCGCCAGGCAGGAGATGAGGGCGCGGAGGTTACTTGAGAGTTTGTTCGTTTTCATAGCGGTGTGGAAAGTGAAGTGGGAACAGGCTGCGGCTTACCAGCGGCGGCGGCGCAGCATGAGCATGAGGCCGGTGCAGCCCAACACTGCGGCGCCGGGTTCGGGCACAGGCGTGGCTTCTATTTCCACCATCGTCTCCGGGCTGAATCCGCCGGAAAACCACGAGCCGGCTCCCGGGCGGGTGAAGAGATTCCCCATGGTCCATGTGCCGGTGGCGGCAGTGGCGGTGCGGTGGATCCCGTAGCTGCTGGCGTTACCAATCACGGTGAAGCGGACGAAGTAAGTATCGCCGTCTGTGAGCGTGACGGGCGTGGCCGGCGCATAGACGGCGACCTGATTATCCGGCTGTGGCGGGCCAGTCATGGCGACCACGAATGTGGCGGTGTCCGGCCCGCTGGGGCTGCTGAGGAGTTCGACGGTCAGCGGCAGACTGCCGAGGTGGGTGCCGATATCGAAGCTCATAGTGATGAGATCGTGGTCCCCGCCGCCGACGGTGAACTCAAAGCCGTATGCGATAGGGGTGGGGATCGCGCCGCCGGTGCCCTTCACGCCATTGGTGGTCGAGAAGGGACCGGGGAAGTTGGTGAGGACAATGGCCGCGGGGGCGGAGGAGAGGCAGGAAAAACAGAGGACGGGAAGAAGTGTGCGGATGGTCATGGTGGGGGCGGGCCGCGCGTTGGATGGCGGTTCCACTCCTCTACTGACAGACCGGCACGGAATAGTTTTCGCCCGGGTTGAAAAAACTTTCCGCACCCGCGGCAACTGCCCGCCTGCGTGTCGCGCCGGTGCCTCCGCCGCATTGCAAAGTTACATTCGCCCGCAAAATCTATTCCACGCGCAAGTCCGCCCAATAGCTGAACTCGTACATCCAGTCCGTCGCGTGATTCTCAAGGCTCAACGTCACCTTCTGGCCCTTCCAGGCAGCGAGGTCCAGTTCGTCGTTCTTCCAAGCGTCGCCGTCGTGGCCGATGGTCCGCCTCTTTACCTCTTTGCCGTTCACGCTGACAAGCAATTGCCAGTCGCCATCCTTGTGACTGGCTGCGAAGAATTTCAACTTCACCGGCTTGTCGGCAGGCAAGGTCATTTCCCGCGTAATTTTCGCAGGCTTCTTCCGGTCGTCATCGAAGGGATGCAGCATCAACACGTTTTTGCGCCCGAGGTATTCCGTGAGCTTGCAGGGCGTGCCCTCAAACTCCGGAGCGGTCACTTTCCAGTCCGGGTTCCACAACGAAACCGACTCCCCGTCCACCTTCGCCCCGCGAGGCACGCCGTCGCCGCCGGGTTTCGGTGGCGCGGCCTCCGCGGTCACCGGCGCGGAAAGTGCGGCCCGCTTCTCCTTCGTCAGCGGTCCCTCCTCCGGCGGCGCGAGCACGTACCAGACGAGATTGCGGAAAACGTCGTCCGGCAGTTCGCCAAAGCTCATCGGCATGAGACTGTTCTCCGTGATTTCCTGCTTCGCGATCTTCTCGCGCGACACGACTTCGCGCAGCCCGCCGGTGCCGAGGAGCGTCACCTGGTTGGGCGTGTCTTCGATGATGCGCCCCGCGATGGTGCGGCCATCCTTCGTGCTGATAATGACGTTCTCGTAGCCGCGCCCGATGATCTGATTCGGATCAATGATGTTGTTGAGCAGCGCATCGAGACTGCTGCGTCCGCTGCCGATGAGTTCGGGTCCGACTTCCATGCCGCCGCCGTGGAATTTGTGACATACAGCGCAGGTGGCGGTGAACATCAGCTTCCCCTGCGCGAGATCCGGCTCGCCCTCCATGCAGGCTTTGCGTTTGGCGGCGATGAGTTTCTTCACGTTATCGCCCGACTCGTTCCATCTCCCGAGCACCGCGGCCGCCCGCTTCTTCAAATCCTCCGGCGCCGATGTGGCAAAGTAGCGCCGCACGGTGACCGGCACGGACACGGCCTTCACTTTCGCGTCTTTCGCCTCCAGAGCATCGAGCAACTTCGCCGCCCACGCCGGACGCGAGGTCAACGCTTCCAGCGCTGCCTGCCGCAGCGTTTGGTCTGCGCCCGCCGCGATGCGAAGCAGCACCGGCGGAAACCCGTCGCCGCCCATGTCCGCCGCAGCGCGGATGGTTTCGACAGTCACCTCCATCGGCGGCGCAGCAGTGAGAACGGCGGGAAGGATCAAACTGAGGAGAACGGCGGAGAACGTGGAATTCATGGGAGGAGGCAGGCCGGCTAAATAACGGCGGCCGCCCAGTCTGCCGCGCCGGTCTGCGCCCGCAACTGCGGCTCCGCGGTGTTCACTTTTTAGATTTGGCGGGAAAGCAGACAAATTGATCAACCCGCCGCACCGCGCACCCGGTTCTACGGATGCATTTGGAGTCCTTGCAGTTGATAAATCTCCGCTAGAATCACCCGCGCCCCCCTCAGCCATGCGGGTATTCTTTGTCACATTCTCCCGCAAATGGGCTATTCTAATTGTCAGCCACAATCCTCCCTTCCGCCGTGACCTCACCCACCTGCCATCAATGCGGCTTGCCGCTCACAGACGACAAGCCCTGCCCAACCTGCATGTGGCAGATGCTCGAGACGTCGGAAACAGCCCCCACGGTAGTTCTTCCGGTATCCGGTCAGCTTCTGGCCGGATACCTGGACAGCTCCGCGACGGATCCGACGGTGATCACGCCGACGCACCGGATGCCCCTCGTGGAGGGGCATGAGATAGTGGAGGAACTGGCCCGTGGCGGCATGGGAGTGGTTTACCGGGCAAAACAGTTTTCTCCCGAGCGCGAAGTGGCTCTCAAGATGCTCCTGCCTCTGGACGAACATCGCGCCGACATCCGCGAGCGATTCCGCGTCGAAGTCCGTGCGCTCGCCGAGATGGACCACCCCGGCATTCTTCCGCTTTATCAGGTGGGTGACGCGCACGGGCGTCCGTGGTTCACCATGAAGCTCGCCAGCGGCGGCACCCTGGCGACGCGCCTCCGGAGGCGAAAGCCGTTCGATCCCCGCATCGCCGCCAAGCTCATGGCGACCATGTGCGACGCCGTTTTTCACGCCCACAGCCACGGGGTGCTTCACCGCGACATCAAGCCGGCGAACATTCTCTTCGACGAACGCGGTGATGCCTTTCTCGCCGACTTCGGACTCGCCAAACTTATAGACAGCACCACGAACGTGACGCGCACTCTCGCTGTCATGGGAACGCCGTGTTACATGGCGCCCGAAGTTGCCTCCCACGGGGCAAAAGAAGCCACCACCGCGAGCGACATCTACGGCCTCGGCGCCGTGCTTTATGAACTGCTCGCCGGTCGCCCTCCGTTCATCGTGGAGGGCATGGCGGCGCTGGTGAAAAAGATTATCGAGGATGAGCCGGAGCGTCCCTCCACCATTGTGCATAGCGTCTCGAGGGATCTGGAGCTTGTCTGCCTGACCTGCCTGGCCAAAGACCCGCGCCGCCGCTACGCCACCGCACGGGACGCAGCCGACGACCTCCGGCGCTGGCTCAGAGGGGAACCCGTCGCCGCCCGTCGTGCTGGTACGGGAGCCCGGCTCTGGGCTTGGGCCCGCCGCCGACCTGCGCTCGCCGCGGTCTCAGGCGCACTTGCCGCCACCGTCGCCGTCGCCGCCGTGTGGCTCGCCGTTGCCTACATTCAGCTCTCCCGTGCCCTGGCCGACGCCCGCGAGTCCCGCGCCCGCGCCGACGAGCAGAGTGAATTCCTCATCGGCAGCTTCACCGACTCGCTGGAGAAAATGGGCAAGCTCGAACTCATCGAAACCGCCTGTGCCAAAGCCGCCGACCTGGATAAGCCGATAGACGATGCGGGCCATAAACGCCGCGCCCGGCTGCTCCTCCGCTGGGCTTCCGTCAACTGGGCCCGCGGCGACGGCGCCGCCGCCACACCCCGCTTCCGCGAAGCGCTGGAATCCATGGAAGCCCTGAGCGCACGTGTCCCGGATGACGCTGAAGCGTTCACCCTCGCCGTCAAAGCCCGGCTCCGGCTCGCGGAAGTGCTCGCGGAGACCTCCTCCTTCTCGAAGGCGATCGACGAGATCGAACGCGCTGAAATGGAGGTCTCCCGCCCCGGCATTCTGCCGCTGGACGACGCGCTCCGCCTTCAGGCGGAAGTGGACCGCACCCGCGCCCTGGTATGGAACCGGCTCAAGCGCGGGGAACCGGAGGCCTCTGCCTCCGCCGCCCGCGCCGTGGCCTCTTTCCGGGCCTGGCAGGGTCGCAAGCCTGATGAACGCGTGCGCTCGCTCGCTCTCGCCGAAGCTCTCCGGGAGGCGGGCAAGGCATGGTATAATAATAGCGGAGAGCACCCCGATGCCCCCGATCTCGAAAAAGCTCTCCCTCTCTTCAGCGAAGGCGCAGATCTCATGCGCGCGCTGCCGGAGCGCTTGCCTGCGGAGGAATTTGAACTCGCCCGCTGCCTTGGATGGATGGGCGACTGCCTGCTCGCCATGGACGGTAAAGGGCCGGCCGCGGCGGAACCAATGTTCAACGAGGAGATGGCGATCGTCTCCAGGCTGAGCGCACAGGATCCGCTCAATGGCTACTGGCAGTTCAAGCTCGCCAACTGCTACATTTCGCTGGTTGCCTTGTGCGATGCGAAAAACCTGCCGGAGGATGCCGCTCGTCACGGCGCTGACCGTACGGAGATCCTGGGTCGGCTTCACAATCGGGCGCCTGCGGTCCGGGAATGGACGCTGGGCTACGCCACCGCGCTCCTTTCGGACGGCAGAAGCGTGATCGCCATCGCCGCGAAACCTGGCCAGGGCGGGCAGGCTATCCTCGACGAGGCGGACAAAGCGAAGGCCAGGGACATCTTCAAGTTAAGTCTTACCGCAGCGACTGGTCTCGTCAAAGCTCAGCCCGCCTCCTTCACCGAGCAGGAGGGCTGGTATCAGTTCATTGGCGGTGCCGCCAAAGCCTGGGAAAAAGTCAGAGACTGGAAGGAAGCAGAAGCCGTCTATCAGGATGCTATGGTCATCGCCAAAGCCGGCTCGGCTGAGCCGGGTGAGGCCCAGGCATGGTGGCAATGGACCCTTGCTGGCCTCCATCGCCGCGTGGCGGAAGTGAAACTCAAGTCCGGTGACAACCAGGCCGCCCTAGCCTCCAATCTCGCCTCCCTGGAACTCCGGTCCAGCTTGCTGCGCAGCCACTCGGTTCGCGCTCTGGAAGATCCCGGGGCGGTCGCCCACGGCTTTCATACTTCCGAGCAATTACAGCTTAATCACAAGCTGTTCGAGGACGCGCTCGCCACTGCCAGGCGCTCCGTCGAGCTATACGCCGAATGCCGCGAGGTTGCCGGCCCCGTCATGCAATGGGCCGTGCCGGTGAAGTCGGTGGTGGATAAGTGCCTGGAGCAGGGGGGCAACACCGCTGCCGCCGCCCGCGGTCTTGCCGGCCGGGCCGCGCGTGAATTCTTCCCCGAGTCCAAGCGTGCCGCTCTTCCTGAAAAGGTCCGCGATTTCGCCAGGACCCTGGAGGAAATCGGCCTGCCCGACCCGTTCATTCAGTAACCGGACGGCTTCCCGCATCATGCCCGAAACAAGCATCCGCACCCGGTTCCCCTACCACTTCCAGGACGCCCCGGAATACTGCGGTCCCGCCTGCCTGATGATGCTTTTGGAGAGTCGGGGTTTGCCGGTTGCCGCGCCCCCTCTCTATCAGTCGGATTTGTGGAGGGAACTGGGTGCGGTGCCGGATGTGAGTTGCCGGGCGTTTGCCAGTTCGCCGGGAGCCATGGCAGCAGTTGCAACCGCTCGGCTGGCCGGAACGGGACTGGCGTATGAGGTCTATCCGCCGCAGACGCCGGAGCCGCAGGTTTTGGATGACCATGCGGTGCTGAGCGTGATATCGGCCAGACTCGTCATCGGTCCGGTCCTCGTCATGACCCGAAGCGGGGGCCACTGGGTAGTGGTTTTTGGCGAAGAAGACGGAGGCTGCTTCGTTTGTTGTCCGGAGTGGCACCAGGGGCACCGTGTTCAGGAGCAGCCCCACCAGGAAGGCATTTGTCCTGCATGCATCGGCGGCACCGGGACGCTCTACACTCGCGAGGCACTTCTCCAAACATTCACGCCTGTCTTTACCAGGGAGGCCACGAGTTACAGCGGCCAGCGGCTTATCGTGGCTCCGTGGCTTGTGGCGGCTTGACCCTCATGCGAACACGTGGCGCCAGAGACTCAAGTGGCTCTCTGCACGGCAATGCCGTTCGCACGCATCTGATCGGGCACCGGCGGAAAGACGCGCCAGCAGAGCCCCGTCGTCCTGGAGCGCGCGCGCCCAGTGGCCAAACTCTGCCGCGCTTTCACACAGAAATCCGGAGACGCCGTGCTGCACGAGGTGTTCCAAATGATGGCCGCCCCCAGCGGGCACGATCGGCACCACGCCACACAGCATGGCTTCCACCACGGCGCGGCCCCAGCTCTCGCGGAAGCGCGGGCTCAGGTTATACACGAAGATATCCAGCGAGTTCAGGAAGTCTGCCACCGGCTCAGCCGCCGTGGGCACCAGTTCCCAGCGGGCGTCGAAGTCATGCTCGCACCAGCGTTCGCTCAGTTGATCACTCCAGCCCATGACGCGGAATTTCACAGGATGGCTTAGGCCAAGCCGCTCGTAAAATTTCGGAAAATCGTCCGGGAACTTGTCCGGATCAGGCCGTGACAGCCGGCCAACGGTGAAAGCGCCATCACCCCTCCCGCGCTGGCGGTAGGCGAAGGCCCCGGGGTCAATCCAGTTGCCAGTCATCACCCATGGAAGCGGCGACGCGAGGCTGCGTGGGATTTCTCCCCAAAGTCCCTCGGTTTTATCGCCGCCCGGGGGCGCCTCCACTGCCGCCCGGTAGCCGGCTTCGAGCACGTCGCGTTGCGCGGACGAGACATACAGGATGCAATCCACGAGCCCGCCGCGCAGTGCCGCCACTTCACCTTCGAAGTGCCACATCATTTCATTGCTCCACGCGATGCGTGCTCCGCGCCGCTTCATTTCCGCTGCCTGGCCTTCCTTGAAGAAGGCCGTGTTGCACATCGAAACGGCCCAGCCCTCCACGCGCTCCGGCAATTCTTCCAGCAGCGCAGCCTTCACGCCGAGCCCGCTGAGGTAATCCCGCCAGGCCGCCTGCTCCAGATACTGAGGCCCATTGGGCACCACCGTGATGTCATACTCCCGTGCCAGCAGGGATAAAAGATGAGCAAACTTGGTATCCGCCCCGCCAACAAAAGACGGCCAGTTGAACCAATAAAGACTTGTCAGTTGATCACTTCCTGCCATAAAAGTCCGGTCTTACTCATCCAGTGTCCCCGCAACACGAAACCACAACACGCACTACCATGAATAAACTCACAGCCTACTGGCGCAGAAAGAAACAAGCGGTCAAAACTTTCCTTGGAACAACTCCCGCCCCCATTGACCCCGCGCCTGGTGGTCAGGTTGCAATCCTCAGGAACTGGTTGAACCGCCTGATCGTCGCACCGGCAGGCCAGAAATCTCTTGAAGAGCTCCTTGAGCTTGCCCTGGAGGACCTCAATACGAAGAGGGCTGCCGTAACCAATGGCGCCGCAGGAAACTCGAAGAAAAAGCGACGCAGTGCTCGGCTTGTCCACATGGTCCAGGGTGCCGTTGATGCCGCGCCGGATGGGTCCGGCTACTTCGCCGCAGTGGGGCATATCGCTCCTGGAAATGCACACGGCTTAAGCCAATATCATTCGGCAATCGAAGCGGCCTCTGAGGCGGCGGCGAACTTCGTTGATGTAGCGAAGAACACGGATTTTGGAGGCACGGGGGAGATCTATGCCGCCCTCGACCGACTAATTCGGGCCAACGACCTTCCGGGGGCGGATCAGGTGGTTCTGGATGAGTTGAAGGCATTGCGTGCGGCTATTGATGCCTCAATCCCCCGCGGGGGTGCCGGTGACGGGTCTGCCTACTGGCCCAGCGTCTTCATCAGCAGCAGCACATCCGTCTTTACCGGAAAAATCGCACTTTCATAGCCGGGCCTCCAGGCTTGGCGGGTCGAACCGTCCCGCTGCTTGCGGTCTGTTCTTCCCGTGCCATTGCCCCTCGTCACACTTCAGCCCGCTCTGGGCGCCCGGCTTTTCCCGCCCGGCGTCCAGGGTATGCACATTCGGGCGATGTTCGAAGCGGCGGGAATCAGTATGGCCGGACCAGCGGAGGAGAGTCTCACTGCGAGGCTCCTCCGTCTGGCCCGGCAGTTGCTGGATCCGCCCGAGAAATTGCTCTTGGCCTGGCATTTTCTGGATGGAGTCCGCTGCGTGTGGGTGGATGGAGGAAACCTAAACGACGTGGATTGCGGGAAGGTCGCGGAAGCTCTAAGGATACCGGTCTTCAGCGGTGGCGGCGGGATGTTCGCTGGAGAAGAAGGCGGCTTGGCAATGCTCGAGGAGTTGGAGTGCGAACGGGGAATGGTGTGCGACCTCGGACAGACGATGCTCAAGGTCTCATGGGCCGGGCGGCGATGGTCATTTGAGCGTGATGTGATGGCGCTGCCGCTGTACGGAGGGACGGGAGCGCACACGATCGGAGAGAAGGGTGCCCAGAGACGGGAGTTGCGGCGGTTTATCGCGACCTGCCTGCGGGCGGTAATCTCAGATACCCCTGGCGCACCGGATGGCGTGATTTTCGCTCTGCCCAGCGTGATGGATAAGTGGGGGCAGCCCGCGGGTTCGTCCTACATCGGGATGAGCATGGATACTCAACTGGTGACGGATTCCATGGAGCTGGCAGGACTGCCGGACGTGCCGCACTGGTTATTGAATGACGCAGAATTGGCGGCGGCCTCGGCCATTTTCGATGACCGTGTCATCCAGCACGGAAAGGCGCTCGTCTTTACGGTAGGGACGGCGTTGGGATGTGCGCTGGCCGATCCGCTGGCCGCGGCACGCCACTTCATGGCGGCCTGAGCGGACGGCCTCACTCGGCAATTTGCTTCCTGAGCGCGAGCAGGATCTCATGGTAAATCTGCGTCGCGGGAATGTATTCGCGGTCCGTGAGATGCGGCAGTTCGCCGGCGAGGATCGGCCAGTCGAGGCGGTCTTCCGGCACGCGGCCGTGGCTGCCTTTCACCAGAGTGGCGTCGAGCGGGATCAGATCCATGAGGTAGCGCATCCCGAGCTTCTTCTTCGCGAGACGGGCGGCGACAGCGAGCTTCGGATGCTTCAGCGCGGGATCCAGGAACAGTTCCACCGGGTCGTAGCCAGGCTTGCGGTGAATGTCCACACAACGCGCGAAGTCGGGCGCGACGGCGTCATCCAGCCAGTAATAATAAGTGAACCACGAACGGTCGTCCGCCACGCAAATGATGTCGCCGGCGCGGTCGTGATCCAGCCCGATACTCGCGCGCCAGATGCCATCAATAACGCTCTGGATGCCGGGGATGCCTTCGAGCGTTTCACGGACTTCGTTGTGAATGGCGGGATCGTTCACATAGACGTGCGCCACCTGGTGATCGGCCACGGCGAAGGCCTTGCTGGCTCCGCAATCAATCACTTCGAGACCCAATTCCTCGCGCACAGTGATCCAGCCTTTCTCGCGCAGCACTCGGTTGATGTGAACAGGCCGGTCCACTGCGGTGATGCCGTATTCGCTGAGCAGGATGACGCGGATGGCACGCTCCTTGTAGAAGTTGATCAGGCCGCCCACGATTTCATCAATCTCGCGCAAGTCCTTCACGATGGCCGGATCGTCCGGGCCTAGCCGTTGCAGGTTGTAGTCGAGGTGGGGAAGATAAACGAGGCTCAGATTCGGCCAGTATTTTTCCTCGATCCATTTGGCGGACTCCGCAATCCACTGCGAGCAGCCCAGCCCCGCCATCGGTCCCCAGAAGGCCGGGAACGGGAAGTCGCCGAGGTCCTTCTTGATGCTCTCACGGATGTCCGCCGGACTGGTGTAGATGTCGAAGACCTTGCGTCCGTCCGCCGGATACATTGGCCGCGGCGTGATGGAGTAGTCGGCGGTGGAATACATATTGTACCACCAGAAGAGCTTGGCCACGGTGAGGCCCGGATGCTCGCGCTTGAGCACGTCCCAGAACTTCTCGCCCTTCACGAGATGGTTGCTCTGCTTCCACATCTGCACCTCCGCCTGCTCCCGGTTGTACCAGCCGTTGCCGACGATGCCGTGATCGCTCACCCGCCTGCCGGTCAGGTAGGTCGTCTGCATGGTCGTCGTCACCGCCGGCAGCACCGGCTGGATGGGAGCGATCTGCTTGTGCTTCAGCCAGCCGAGAATGTGCGGCGTCGTCTGCTCGCTGAGGTGGCGGGCAGTGAGACCAACGACATTGATGACGGCGGCGCGGGACATAGTGATAATCTGAAAGGGGAGCGCGGGAGGGGAAAGTCAATGCCTCGCCCCGCTGATGAGTCAGGACTTCAGCGAAGACAGCAACTCCCGCGCGCAGGCTGCGGCAAAGGCGGGATCATTCACGGCGCAGTCCAGCTCCACCAGTTTCACGCCCGGCTTCAAGTTCACGCGGATGGCATCGAAGAGCGCCTTGTCGGCCGCCGGATCGTGGAACGGCTGACCTTCCGCGCTGATGATGCTGATCGCGCGCAGCGGAAGCAGCACGGTGACGGGCGCAGTGCAGGCGTTGGCTTTCTCCGCGACGATTCTGCCGAGCGCCGTGCATTCCTCCGCGTCGGTGCGCATGAGCGTCACCTGGGGATTGTGGTGGTAAAACGTGCGGCCTTTGAATTTGTCAGGCACTGTCTGCGGCTCGCCGAAGTTCACCATATCGAGACAGCCCGGCGTGATGATGCAAGGCACGCCGGCTTTGGCTGCGGCGTCCATGCGCGTCTGTCCGGCGCCGAGGATGCCGCCGACCAGTTCGTCTGCCCATTCCGTCGTCGTGATGTCGAGGACTCCCGCGACCATGCCGCTCTCGATGAGGCTTTCCATGATGCGGCCGCCGGTGCCGGTGGAGTGAAAGACGAGAACCTCAAACCCGGCTTCCTCCACGAGCCGCTTGGCCTCATTCACGCAAGTCGTCGTGTTTCCAAACATGCTGGCCACGACGAGCGGCTTCACGTCCGCCGACTCTTCCGTGGCCGCCGCGGCTTCCACCATGCCACAGATAGCGCCGGCGGCGTTGGTGAAAATCCTGCGCGAGATGCGATTCAGCCCGGCCACATCCACAATGGCCGGCATCATGGTGATGTCTTTCGTGCCGAGATAGGGCGCGGTGTTGCCGCTCGCCAGCGTACTCACCATCAGCTTGGGAAATCCGATGGGCAGCGCGCGCATCGCCGCCGTGGCGATGGCCGTCCCGCCGCCGCCGCCGAGTGAAATGATTCCCTGAATCCGCCCACCCGCCGCCAGACCCGCCATGAACTCCGGCAGCGCCGCTGCCATCGCCGCCACGCGCTGCCCGCGATCTTCCGGCAGAGTCGCAATGCCGGGACAAATCTCCGTGCGCTGCACATCCGGCGTCACCTGCGCGGGCTCCAGGCAGCCGGCATCAATCAAGAGCGCGGTGTGCCCGCGGCGGCGAATGAGATCAGCGACGAAAGCATGCTCGTGGCCTTTACTGTCGAGGGTTCCGAGGACGGCGATGGTGGACATGGGAGTTAAAAGTTCTTGAGTTGACGCAGTGGTTGAGGCCGGGGTGATAAAGAGGAAATCACGGCCGGGGTGTAGAGTCTTTCATCCGCGAGTCTTCATCATTCAAGTTTTTCCATCGCGATCAGACGGCGGAGACAACCGTGACGTCTTCGGAAGCATCTGCGATTTCCCGCTTCCCCGACTGGCGCATCGCGTGCCAGTGGTTACACTTCGCGCCCTCTCTCATGCCTCCACCGGTCACGTTTATTCTGGGATTTCTCGCTGCCGCCGTTCTTGCATGGCTGTTGCGGCGGCGCGGAATGAAACTGATTCGCGGGCTGGAGAAGGAGAAGGAGGAACTGCTCACGGAAGAAAGCCGGATGTTTTCTTTCCTGCATGAACTGGGCCAAAACCTCGCGCACGACCGCGGGCTGCGGCGGCTGCATGAAGACATCATCAACGGCGTGGCGCGGGTGGTGGGTGCGGACAGCAGCGCTCTCTATCTCCTGGACCGCACCGGGGCGGCTTTGGTTCCCGCTGCTCTGACGAAGAATTGTCCGGCGGTGATCGAATTGCCCGAACGGCTGCTCGGCGAGAGCATAGCGTCCCTGCACAGCTATTTACAACTCACCGCCGCGCCTGTGGGCGAGGGTTTGGTGGGGTGCTGCTTTAGCACGCAGTTGCCGGTGAATACCGGGCCGCTGGTGCTGGGAAGGCACTGGCCCGGACGGCTGGCCTCCTCGCAGGCCGGGATGAGCGTGATGGTGGCGCCGGTGACAACGGGCTCACGAAAACTCGGGGTGCTGGCGGCGGTGCAGGATGCAGGGAAGGAGCCATTCACCGCTCATGAGTTTGAAGTCTTTCGCAGCGCCGCTGAGCAGGGTGCGTTCGCGCTAGCCAGCGCCATGACACAGCAGGAGGCCATGGATAAGCGCCGCATTGAGGAGGAACTCCGCTCGGCCAGCGAAGTCCAGCGCATCCTTCTTCCCGACAAGGCTCCCGAACTCGGCGACTATCATATTGCCGCCACCAACACGGCGGCGAAAGTCATGAGTGGCGACTACTACGACTTCATCGTGCTCGACGAAGATCACGCCGGCGTCGTCATTGCCGATGTGTCGGGCAAAGGCTTCCCCGCCAGCCTAGTCATGGCGACCTGCCGGGCGCTCGTGAGGGGGCTCGCGCAGCATGAGCTGTCGCCCACGGCCACGCTCAGCCGCGTGAATCGCCAACTCTGGGGCGACGTGCGCGAAGATATGTTTATTTCTCTCGCCTACTGCGTGCTAGACCGCCGCAGTTCGCGCGTGGTGCTGTCCCGTGCAGGTCACGATGCGCCGCTGCTTTACTCTCACGCCACCGGCGAAGTGACTACTCTCAAACCCCCGGGCCTCGCGCTCGGCGTGGACAGCGGCAAAGTCTTCGAGCGCGTCACGAGAGACTTCAGCTTTGAAATGCTGAGTGGCGATTGCCTGCTGCTCTATACAGACGGCGTGAACGAAGCCGCCCACGACGAGGGCGATGAGTTTGGGCTGGAACGGCTCATGGAAACATTCCGTCTGGCCGCGCCCGACGGTGCTCAGGCGGTACTGGATGCTTTCCAAAAAGCCGTAAGTGAATTCGCCGGCAGCCAGCCGCAGAGCGACGATATCACCATCATCGCGGTGCAGAAGAAGTAGCCGCGAGGATCACACCCCGATGTCTTCATGCCACAACTCCGGCGGTGAGGCGATGAAGTCGCGCATCATCTGCACGCACTCCGCGTTCTGGAGGATTTCCACATTCACGCCCTGCGCGCGGTGATCCAGTGGATGGTTTTCTCTGCCAGCCGGTCAAAGGCGCGCACGCACAGTTCCAGATGCTCCGCTTTCGTGTCCTCGATCTTGTTGTGACTGATGCCGTGGAGGCTTTGCACAAACATCATCACCGTCGGCACACCGGCGCGGGTCATTTCCGCCGCATCATGCAGCGGGCCTGACGGCAGGCGATGCGACGTGCCGCAGGTCTCGCCGATGGAATCATCACAGAGCGCGATGAGTTCCTCATGGAATGGCCGCGGCGCAATTTGCCACAGCCGCTGCCATGTGACAGTCACGCCGCCTGCTTCGGCGAAGCGTTCACTCGCCTCCTTCGCTTCCCTCAGCATTTGCGCCAGTGCCTGCGCATCCAGATGACGTTGATCGAGCGTGATCCGGCATTCCTCCACCACGCTGGTCACGATGCCCGGCCGGGTCGTGCAGGAACCGATGGTGCAAACGCCGCCGACGCTGCGGTCCGCGATCCGGTAAATCTCCTGGCTCATCCTTCCGGCGGCAAGAAATGCATCCCGGCGCCGGTTCATCGGCGTGCTGCCTGAATGTGCCGCCTGCCCGTGAAACGTGATCGCGTGACGCTCCACGCCGAACGTCCCCAGCACTGCGCCGAGCGGCAAACCCAAATCCAGGAGCACCGGCCCCTGCTCGATGTGCAGTTCCAGATAAGCCGCCGCATCCTTCAATTCCACGCCGGAGTCCTTTACTCGCTCAAACTCCACGCCCACGCTCCGCAGCGCCTCCGGCAGGGAAATTCCGTTACTGTCCTCTAGTCCACGCGCCTCCTCCATGTCCAGATTTCCCGAGCATGCCGACGATCCGAAGAGACTCTTCCCGAACCTCGCCCCCTCTTCATCCGCCCAGTCCACGAGCCGCACCGTCACCGGAGGACACCCGGCATACTGCGCGTTGATCCGCCGCAGGATTTCCAGGCCCGCCAGGACATTCAGACAACCATCCAGCCACCCGCCATTCGGCACCGAGTCCATGTGCCCGCCGATCAGCAGCGCCCGCTCCGACTCCCCGCGCAGAGTCGCCCATAAATTTCCCGCCGCATCCACATGAACCTCCACCGGCAACGCCACCAGCTTCTCCCGCAGCCACGCCCGCGTCTGCACCCACGCTGGCGTGAAGGCCACCCGCTGCGCGCCGTTTTCATCGCCGGTCAGCGCGCGCAGTTCCTTCAACTCAGCAATGGTGCGTAGGGGGTCGAGTAGAGTGCTCATGGAGTTGGATGCGGTCGCTGTTCAACCCAGCCACCGTGGCGGACAACATGGAATGGAGCAAGCCCGCGCCGCAGGCGCATAGAATGCGGTGGGGTGCGGCTCCTGCCAAGTCCACTTCAAGATAGCCGTCGTCTCAGCGCCGGGCGGCGCGGAGCCGGGTGAACAGTATGGCACGGTCCCTGCGGCGAAAGTCATCGAATCGCTTCCCGCATTAAAAAGTCAGGCCTGCGTCCCCGGCAAGGAGGGCCGGCAAATCCGGTGCGAGCGGAGTTACGGGGGGCGATATTACCTGGAGAAGATGATCCATCAGCCTCCGCCCCAACGGCGGGTCATGGGGGGCGCTTTTGACTCCGGGCTTTCGTATCACTCCCGCAACTGGCGGAGGTTATAGAGTTTGTCCCAGTCTTTGCTGATCTTCCGCGCGCCGGACTTCCGTGCTTCCGAACTCCTCCCGCCAAACCACGACCGGTTTTGCTCGAACCATCCGTTGATGAACTCACGGCTGCCCAGCACCACGCCGTCGGTGAAATGCCGCAATCGTTTGAGTAACTGCTCGCGCTTCACGCCGCTTTCCTGCGCCAGACGCGTCTGCACTTTTTCGCTAACCCCTCGGCGGATAACGGTGCCGTCTTCCTTCATCCGCGGACGACCTGCCAGGCCGAGCAATTGCCGATATTGCACCAGCGCCCGCAATTCACGCTTCCGCCTCATCGTCGGCGTCTCCTGCGGCGCGGCTTCGCCGAGACCTCTGCCCAGCATCTGCTCCGCCGTCGCTCCTGTCACCAGCGCGATTCCCTCCAGCGCCGCCGTCTTTCCGGCCATCGCTTCAGCATACCCGCTCCAGCGGTAATCCGCCGGGTCTTCCGTGATCCCGGCGCGCACGGGATTGAGGTCAATGTAGGTCGCCATCGTCCGCAGGGCCTTCGTCTCATCCTGCACGATGACACTCTTGTAGCGCCCTTCCCACAGCACGCCGGTGCGGCCCTTACGGCGATTGTACCACTGGCTGAACCGCTGCTTGAGGGCCTTCATAAATTCGCTCAGCGAAAACATCCGCGCCAGCATCCGCTGCCGCCATTGCTCAATGCCCGACTCCCCGCCGCATCGCTCCCACACGCGGAACTGGCTGCGCAGCACCTTCATCCGCTCTGGCCCCACCGCCCGGTCCATCATTCCCATGACCTGCTCAAGCGGCACATCGAATCCCGCCGGTCTCTCCGGCACGCGGATCAGCAGGTGAAAATGATTCCCCATCAGGCAAAACGTGAGGATTTCCACCTGATGGAACGCCGCGAACGCCCCCATCATCGCGCGGAAAACTTCCCGCTCCTCATCGCCAAAAACTTTCCGCCGGTCCACGAACCGGGAAACGACATGATACACGCCGGTTTGCGAACCCGTGCCGGGATTGGTGAATATGCGGGTCTTGGCCATGGGATTTGGGAGGTTTGAAGTGGGAGATGGGGCTGCGGCGGGTAGCCGGGAACAAGCAGAGTGTCAACGGCTTCTTCAATTACTGGTGTGGCCTGTTATTGGATTGGTGGGTGTGGCCTGTTATTGGATTGGTGTGGCCTGTTATTGGATTGTTATTGGCTGTGGCCGTGTCTTTGGCCGTGTGGCCTGTCTTTGGCCATGATGGGCGGGCCGCCCCCACGCGGGGAATCGGAGGCATTGCGCAAGAATCGCCGGCGTGCGTGCGTGTTTGCATTCACGGGCGAGCGCGGTGAAACTTGCGATCACCCCATTTTCCTATGGCCTCCCGGTTTTCCATTCCCTCCCGTCACCTGTTTCCCCTCATCGTGCTGACCTGCATTGGGAGGGGGGGGGCTGTCGTCACCGGGGAGGAAAAGCCGGTCAACTTTAACCGGGACATCCGCGCGATCCTTTCCAACGCGTGCATCCAGTGTCACGGACCGGATGCCGCCGAGCGCAAAGGCGGGCCGAAGGGCTCGGGCGGGCTGCGCTTGGACACGGAGGCGGGTTCCCTCATGGATTTGGGAGGAAAGACGGCCATCCGCGCGGGGCATCCCGAACTGAGTGAGTTGATCGCCCGGATCACATCCACAGACCCGGACGAGGTTATGCCGCCGCCAAAATCCGGTAAGAAAATCTCCCCTGAAGAATTGAAATTGCTGTCGGCCTGGATCAAGAGTGGCGGCAGCTACGCCAAGCACTGGTCCTATGAAACTCCCGTGCGGCAGGCTTTACCTAAAGCGGCTCCTCATCCGGTGGACGCCTTCATCCTGGACCGGCTGGCGAAAGAGGGGCTGAAGCCGCAGCCGGAGGCGGATCGCGCGACTCAGGCCCGGCGGGCTGCCCTGGACATCACGGGACTGCCTCCCTCTCCGGAAAACGTGGAGGCATTCATCAGTGACACCGCCCCGGACGCCTACGAGCGCTATGTGGACAAGCTCCTCGCCTCTCCCGCCTACGGTGAACACTGGGGCCGCGAGTGGCTGGATTTGGCGCGCTATGCGGATTCGGCGGGATATGCGGACGATGGATTGCGCACCATCTGGGCATACCGCGACTATGTTATCAAGTCGTTCAATGCGAACAAGCCCTTCGATCAATTCACCGTTGAGCAGATTGCCGGAGACCTCCTGCCAAACCCTACTGATGACCAGTTGGTGGCCACGGCGTTTCACCGGAACACGATGACCAACAGCGAGGGCGGCACGAATGACGAGGAGTTCCGCAATGCGGCTATTATCGATCGTGTGAACACGACAATGACCGTGTGGATGGGCACCTCTATGGCCTGTGCTCAGTGTCACACCCACAAATACGACCCGATCACGCAGCACGAATACTTTCAGGTTTTTGCTTTCCTCAACAATACGGCGGATGCGGACCGCCAGGATGAGTCGCCGCTGCACAAATTTTTCTCCGGGGATCAGAAAGACAAAAAGCAGAATCTGGAGGCGGAAATCGCAGCGCTGGAGGTGAAATTGAAATCGCCCTCGCCGGAACAGCGGACGGCGGCGGACAAGTGGAGCCGCGAGTTTGCCGTAATGCCCGCCTGGGAAGTGTTGAAGCCCGCTTACGTGAAGTCGGCAGCGCAGTTGCCTGCCGTGCTCGAGCCTGACGGAGCGGTGCTCGTTTCCAAAACAGCGGCGAAGGACACCTTGAGCATTGAAGTGCCCGTGAGCACTGACCGCAAGGTTTCCGCTCTGCGCCTTGAGGCGCTGCCTCATGACTCCCTGCCAGGAAAAGGCCCGGGCCACAGCGGGGGAAATTTTGTGATCACCCGGGTGCGCGCCGTGGTGGACCCGCCGGCGGGATCGAAGGGGCCGAAAGCCCGTTATGTCAGGATCGAACTGCCGGGGAGCGACAAAATCCTGCAACTCGCGGAGGTGCAGGTTTTCAGTGGAGCGGCGAACATTGCCCCGCTGGGCACCGCCACACAAAAATCCACCTATACCGATGCCGTGGCCTCCCGCGCCAATGATGGCAATACCGCCGGCGAATACGGCAAGGGCTCCGTGACCCACACTGCCGTCTCCGATGTCGATCCGTGGTGGGAAGTGGATTTGAAATCCGAGCAGTCACTGGACCGCATCGTGGTCTGGAACCGCAAAGAGGCGGGGGAACGGCTGGCGGGATTTCGCGTCACCGCTCTGAATGAAAAGCGTTCGCCCGTCTGGATGAAAGCGGACAATGCAGCGGCGGAGTCCGTGCCGTTCGATATCAACGGGCAGCGGGAGATCCTCTTCACGGACGCGGCGGCGGATTTCAGCCAGCCTGATTTCGAGGAGGACGCTGTCGTCACTGACAATCCTCCCGCGACGCCCAAGCGGGGGAAGAAAGCCCGCGGGCCTCAAAAAGGCTGGGCCATCGGGGGGCAACCCGGCAAACCGCACGAGTTGGTTCTGGCGACGGATTCCCCCGTGGAACTTCCCGCCGGTTCCAAACTGCACATCAGTATCGAGCAGCAGTCTGCTTTTGCGAACCACACACTGGGCCGGTTCCGCCTGAGTCTGACGAGCGATCCATCTGCGTTGAAGCGTTTTGAAATTCCCACGGACCTGGCGGCGGTAATCTCCATTCCCTCCGCGCAGCGGACTGCAGAGCAGCAGAGCCGGATCGCGGAATATTACGCGAGCACCATCGCGCCGGATCTGGCGGCGGAACGCGGAAAGCTCGCGGATTTACGGAAACAGATAGACGAACTGAAGCCAGTCACCGTGCCTGTCCTTCAGGACTTGCCCGCCGACAAACGGCGCAAGTCGTTCGTCCAGGTCCGCGGCAATTATCTATCGCACGGCGATGAAGTGACCGAAGGGGTTCCCTCCGCTTTCCAACCCCTGCCTACCGGTGCTCCGATGAACCGGCTGACCCTTGCCCGTTGGCTCGTGGATGAGAAGAATCCTCTGACCGCCCGGGTTCTTGCCAACCGCCTGTGGGAATCCGTTTTCGGCATTGGCCTGGTGCGGACGAGTGAGGAGTTTGGATCCCAGGGCGAGCCGCCGTCTCACCCCGAACTGCTGGATTGGCTGGCGACCGAATTGATTCGGACAAAGTGGGACATGAAGAACTTTGTGAGGCTGCTGGTGACGTCGAAGGCCTACCGGCAATCCTCCAAAGTGGAGCCCGGCGCCGCAGAGCGGGATCCGGAAAACCGGCTTGTGGCCCGCGGCCCGCGCTTCCGCCTCAGTGCGGAAATGGTCCGCGATCAGGCACTGGCGGTGAGTGGGTTGCTTTCTCCCGCAATGCTTGGCCCCTCCGTGAGGCCATTGCGGCCATCCATGGGCCTGTCCGCGGCCTTTGGCGGCGGCCTCGACTGGCAGACCAGCGGCGGCCAGGACCGATTCCGCCGGGCGCTTTACACCGAATGGCGGCGGACGAGTCCGTATCCTTCCATGTCCACCTTCGACGCCCCTAACCGCGAGACCTGCACGATCCGCCGGGGCCGGACGAACACTCCGCTCCAGGCACTCGTCATGCTCAACGATCCCGTCTATGTCGAGGCCGCACAGGCTCTCGCACGACGCTTGCCCGTTACGGCCACCACGGAAGATAAGCTAAATCTGGCATTCCGCCTCGTCCTCTCCCGGCTGCCGTCAGACAAAGAGCGCCAGCGGATAACCCAACTCCTCGGGGAAACTCTGGCCGTTTACAAAGCGGATGCGAAGAAGGCCGCCGACATGGCCACCAACCCCATCGGCCCGGTGCCGCAGGGTGCCGATGTCACAGAACTCGCTGCATGGTCCGCAGTTTGCGGTGTCCTGCTCAATCTCGACGAAACCCTGATGAAGCGCTAACCGTTGCCCATTTATGAACCCTCAGCTCGAATCTCTCCAGAACCAAACCCGCCGCCAGTTCCTGACAGCCGCGCGGCAGTTCAGCATCGGGGCCGTCGCCATGCAAGCATTGCAGGGAAGCACCAGTTCCGCCGCGACCGCCAGCGCCAATCCCTTTGCCTCCAAGCCCGCAGGAGCCCGCGCTAAGGTGAAGCGCGTTATCTACCTGCAAATGTCCGGCGGTCCGCCGCACCTCGACATTTTCGACTACAAGCCGGAGCTGGTGAAAAGGAACGGGCAGGAGGCTCCGGATGAGTTTGTGAAGGGCAAGACTTTTGCGTTCACCAGCGGCACGCCAAAGCTCATGGGGACGCCCCGCACCTTTACGCAGCACGGAGAGGGCGGCGTCTGGATGTCCGACGCCGTGCCGAATTTTCAGTCGGTGGCTAACGAGATGTGCGTCATCAAGAGCATGTTCACCGAGCAGTTCAATCATGCTCCTGCGGAGTTGCTCCTCTTCACCGGATCGCCCCGTCAGGGCCGTCCCAGCATGGGATCGTGGGTCACCTACGGACTCGGCTCGGAAAACGACAATCTGCCAGGATTTGTCGTTCTCATCAGCAGCGGCGTGCAGCCCAGTGGCGGCCAGAGTTGCTGGGGGACGGGGTTCATCCCATCGGTGTTTCAGGGTGTGCAGTGCCGCAGCAAAGGCGATCCCGTCCTCTACGTCAGCGATCCTCCAGGAATGGATCGCAGCTTGCGCCGCAAGACTCTGGACGCGCTCAATGATCTTAATCACCTGCAAGCCGACGAACTGGGCCATCCGGAAACGGCGACCCGCATTTCGCAGTACGAACTCGCCTTTCGCATGCAGACGAGCGTGCCGGAAGTCATGGATATTTCAAAGGAGTCAGCCGCGACGCTCGCGGACTACGGCGCCCAACCCGGCGACTCCAGTTTTGCCAACAACTGCCTGCTGGCGCGCAGGTTGCTGGAGCAGGGAGTCCGCTTCGTGCATCTTTTCGACTGGGGCTGGGACTTCCACGGCACCAATCCCGCCGAAGACATTCGCGGCGGTCTCACTGAGAAAATGAAGCGCACGGACAAACCCGTGGCTGCTCTCATTCGGGATCTGCGGCAGCGCGGATTGCTCGACGATACGCTCATCATCTGGGGCGGCGAGTTCGGACGCACGCCTTTCCGTGAAGGACGCACTGCCGGCGGTCAGGTGCTCGGCCGCGACCACTTTCCGGATGCCTACTCGCTCTTCCTCGCAGGAGGCGGCGTCAAAAAGGGCTTCAGCTATGGCGAAACCGACGACCTCGGCTTCAGTGTCGCCACCGACAAAGTCCACGTCCACGACCTCCAGGCCACCATCCTTCACTTGCTCGGCCTCGACCATGAGAAGCTCACCTACCGCTTTCAGGGCCGCGATTACCGCCTCACGGACGTGCATGGCCACGTCGTGAAGGGAATCCTGAGTTGATAGTCGGCGGAGGAAATCAATTCCCCGGGACACTGTCGAATTCCTTCACCACCGTTCCCTTCTCCGTCTCGTGCAGGCGGATGCGACCGTCGTAACCTGCGGCGGCCAGCTGTTTGCCATCAGCGGTGAATGCGAGGGCGAACGCCGGGCCGTGCTCGCCTTTGATCTGTACGAGACGCTGGCCGTTTTCGGTTTTGAAAATTCTGACTTCGCCGGACTCGCCTCCGCAGGCGATGAGCGTGCCGTCGGGACTGAAGGCGATGGCATGGATCGGCGAGGCCATGTGCTCGAACTCCCGCACGAAGCTCTGCTCCTTGTCGTCGCCTTCACTGAGGCGGCCACCCCGGGGCTCCATCTTGAAGAGCCGGATCTTTCCCTCCGTGCCGCCGGTGGCCACGAGGTCGTCCTTCGGATGACGTGCGAGGCAAATGAGCGGATCGCGCGAGCGGTTGATATCGTCAATGAGCTGGCCGGTTTTGATTTCGATGAGCTTGGAGGCTTTGTCGCGGCTGACGGTGGCGAGGCGCTGGCCGTCATTCGTGAAGGCGGCCCCGAAGACCCAGTCAATGTGATTGTCGCAGCGCATGATTTCCTTGCCGTCGGCGATGGTGAAGACGCGCACCAGTTTGTCCGCGCAGCCCGCAGCGACGCTCAGTTTGTCCGGCGAAATGGCGACCCCGAAGAAGCTGTCGTTGGAAGCCCTCATGGCGCGGACCGACTCTCGCTTCGCCACATCCCAGATTTGGATTTCGCCAAATTCCGACACCGCGCCGCCGCACGCCGCGAGCAGTGAGCCGTCCCTTGAAAACGTCACCGATTCCAGTCGCGGCGAATCGCCAGCCAGTCGCGCGACGATGCCGGATCCATCGGCTTTGTGCAGGATGATTTCGTGACGCCCCGGCACCGCCAGCAGCGTGCCGTCCGGCGAAAAGGCCATGGAGTGAACCGCCGGCAACGCCGCATACACCGGCGGCTGTGCAGGTTTACGGGTGCCGGTATCAGCCGCCGCATCCTCCTTCGCTCCCTGCCCGATCCAGCGGGAGATCACCTCCACCTCCGCTGCCGTCAGCGGCTCGCCGTCTTTGGGCATTTCCGGCTCGTCGCCGCAGACGGACTCCACGAGTTTGCTGCCTTTTGCATCACCGGGCTTGATGACTGCGCCATCCTTGCCGCCCTTCAGCAGAGCCGCATGCGTCGTGAGATCGAGCCCACCTTTGGTCTTACCGGGTTTGTGACAGGAAACGCAGTTGGCGCGCACAATGGGAACGACTTGCCGGTGATAAGACACCGCGTCATCGGCCAGCGCCGGCGTGAGCAGCAGGGGGAAAGGAAGGAACCGGGAGAAATTCATTTGGTCCTGATGCTGAGCCACACCCGGGCGCTGCGCCAGCGCGTTGCACTCCGCTGGACGGCGGCGGCGACAGCACTACGGTCGCCGTCACTATGAGTCAGACAATGCAAGCAATGGTGATCCGCGAATTCGGCGGGCCGGAAGTTTTCGAGCAGCGTGAAATCCTGCGGCCCGCGCCCGGTCCTGGCCAGGTGCTGGTGCGCGTGAAGGCGTCGAGTGTGAATCCCGTGGATACGAAAATCCGCAGCGGGATGCTGGCCGCCATGGCCCCGGAAGCGCCCCGCGTTCTCGGCTGCGATATGTCCGGTATCGTGGAGGAAACCGGTGCGGGGGTGGCGGACTTTTCGCCGGGCGACGAAGTCTATGGCAGCCCCGGCGGGGTGAAAGGCCGCCCCGGCGCGCTTGCCGAATACATGGTGGCCGACGTGCGGCTGATCGCGAGGAAACCAGCGAATCTGGGATTTGAAGACGCCGCGGCACTGCCGCTGGTGAGCATCACTGCATGGGAGGGACTGCTGGATCGGGCGAAGGTCCACGCGGGTCAGCGCGTGCTGGTGCACGGCGGCGCGGGTGGAGTGGGGCACCTCGCCGTGCAGCTTTGCGCAGCGCAGGGCGCAGAGGTCTGGGCCACCGTTTCCAGCGAGGAGAAGGCGGCCATCGCGCGTGGCCTCGGCGCAGCGGGCACTATAAACTATCGCGAACAGTCGGTGGAGGATTACGTGCAGAACGTCACCGGCGGAGCGGGATTCGATGTCGTCTTCGATTCCGTTGGCGGCGAAAATGTCGCGCGGTGTTTCCAGGCCGCAGCAGTGAGCGGCCAGGTGGTTTCCATTTCCACGCGCACCACCGCCGACCTCTCGCCGCTCCACGCCAAGGGACTCACGCTGCATGTCGTCTTCATGATCATTCCCCTGCTCTACAACAGAGGCCGCGAGCGGCATGGCGGGATTCTGCGCGAGCTGACTGCGCTCGTGGAGTCTGGAAAAGTAAAGCCGCTTTGCGATGCGCGGCGTTTCCCGTTCACCGACGTGGCCGCAGCGCACACCTGGCTCCAAAGCGGCAAGGCCACGGGGAAAGTCGTCCTCGGTGGATTCTAAAGAGCGGGCGGCGGGGGATTTACCTTTCCCAATCCCTCCGGGGATGATAGAACAAGTCCCTCCCGCATGAACCGCCCGCTTTTGCTGCTCATTCTTTCTCTGCTGCCGCTGACCGCAGTAGCGGCGCCGGTTATTTCGGAGTTCCTGGCCGACAACGCCTCCGGTCTCACTGATGGTTCAGGGCGCCGCAGCGACTGGATCGAAATTCATAATCCAGCTCCGACGGCGCAGGATATGACGGGCTGGCACGTCACTGACAGCGCGGCGAACAAAACGAAATGGACGTTTCCGGCGGTGAGCATCGCTGCGGGCGGGCGGCTCGTGGTGTTTGCCAGCGGCGAAGGCGTGCCGGATGCGGGCGGGTCGCTGCACACGAATTTCTCGCTCGATGCGGACGGCGAATATCTCGCGCTGGTCGCGCCGGATGGCGTTACGGTAGCGGCGGAGTTTGCGCCTTTTCCGCCGCAGCGGGAGGATGTGAGC
>JANOZA010000750.1:0-9760 GCA_031429155.1 Verrucomicrobiota bacterium
GGGGTGCGGGAGTGCGGGAGTGCGGGAGTGCGGGAGTGCGGGAGTGCGGGAGTGCGGAGGTGCGGAGGTGCGGAGGTGCGGAGGTGCGGAGGTGCGGAGGTGCGGAGGTGCGGGAGTGCGGAAGTGCGGAAGTGCGGAAGTGCGGAAGTGCGGAAGTGCGGAAGTGCGGGAGTGCGGGAGTTAGCTTTGGACGTTTGCGGGGGCGGCTTCGTCGGCAATGAGGCGGGTGAGGCTTTTGCGGTAACGGAGGCGCACGAAGAGGACGAGCAGGGCGGCGAGGGAAGCGAAGATCCACGGCCACCACGGCATGGCGAGTCCGAGCAGGCGGACATCTGTGTCCTGCTTGGTGAGCGGTAGGGCAGCGGCCTGATCATGCCGCAGCCAGGCGGTTTGCCTGCCATAGAGCCAGATGACCAGACCGTAGGCGAGGTTCATGGTGAGCCCCTTGAAGCTGAGTACGGTGGCGCGGTGCGCGGAGTCACTGACGCTGTTGAGGTACTGGCTGAGAAAGTAATGCAGAGAGCGCATGGCCAGCCAGAACGGCACCACGAAGAAAACGCCGGCCCAGCCGCCCAGCGCGGTGATTTGCAGGGCGATGCCGGTGAGCCCGGCGAGAATGAGCACGGCGACCATGCCGAGATTGTGTGAGGGCTTGAGCACGCCCATGAGTTTCTCTACGGCGAGCGCGGTGCCGATGCCAATCACGGAACTGCCGGCGAGGATGAAGCCGTTCCAAAAAGCATCTATGCCCAGCAGCCTGTAGTAACTGGTGCCGATGGAGTAGAAGAGGCGGGTGAAGGAATCGTAGAGTAGCCCGGTCAGGATGAGCACGACGGCGGCGGGACTGCGGAGAATCCACCGGGCCGTGGACAGCATTTGTGCGAAACTGGCGCGGGTGATTTCCGCCAGCGAGGAACGGTCCTTCGAACGCGGATGAGTGTCTATGAAGCGCAGGCTCACCGCGACGGTGGCGAAGGCCATGCCGAGATTCAGCCACAGCGGGATTCTCATGCAGGCTTCCTTGCTCAGTCCGCTGAGGCCAGGCAGGCGGTTCATGAAGCCCTGGCTGTAAACCGCCGATCCGATGAGGGCGACGATGCAGAAAGTGAGCGACTGTGCGCGCATCATGCGGGCGAGCACACGGGTCCATGCGGCGGCGCGGCCTTCGACGGCGAGGGTATCATAGACGAGGGCTTCGTCGGCACCGCTGCAGCACGCCTCGGCGAGTCCACTGACCACGCGGTTCACCAGAAAGAGGGAAAACGTCAGCGCGCCTGCACCGATGGGCATGAGGCAGAGGATGAGCATTTCCACCACCATGAGCCATGCGGAGAAGACCACGAGGTGCTTGCGCCCGAGCTTATCGGCGAGCGCGCCGCTGGGCACTTCAAAGACGACGATGCTCGCCGCCCACACCATGTTCAGCGTCGCGAACTGCTCCGGCGTCAGACCGAAGTCGAGGAACAGGATCATGTAGATCGGATAGTAGAACCGCGAGTTGAAGAGCACGCGAAACCACAGGAACGCCGTGGTGTTGCGCGTGGCGATGGCGGCGGGGGAATCCATCACGGCGCAGCGCTAGCGGTCGTTGCGCAGAGCGCGGGCGGGTTCCATGCGCCCCACGAGGAAGGCGGGGAGCAGCGCTGAAAGAGTGCAGAGGCAGAGACCTATGCCGCAGATGATGATCTGATCTTCCGTGCGCAGATTGGCGGGGATTTCGCTGAGACCGTAAATGCTGGAATCGAAGATTTCGTGGCCGAAGGTATCGTTGATCCAGGACCGGATGTGATTTCTGAATTCAAGGACCAGAAGACCCAGGCCATACCCGAGGGCGGTGCCGAGCACGCCGACGATGAATCCCTTGGTGAGGAACAGGCCGACGATCTGCGAGGTCTTCGCACCGAGCGCCCGCATCATGCCGATCTCCCTCCGCTTCTGCACGGCAAAGGTGATCATGGTGTTCATCATGCTGAACGCCGCGACGATGGAGATGACTCCGAGGACGAGATACATCATGGAGCGCTCATTGGACACGGCCTCGAATTGCTGGCGGTGGCGTTCGATCCAGGTTTCCGTCCTCCAGCCGAGAGGGAGCAGTCCGGCTTTTTCAATCTTCGCCGCCATGGCCGGCGCGTCGTAGGGATCAGCGAGATCAATGGAAATGCCGTCCACGGCCTTGCCGGCTCCGGCGAGCCGCTGGGCGGTTTTCAGCGAGACGTAGGCGACGCCGGGCTGTTTATCGTCATTGAATACGCCGGTGATAGTCAGTTCCTCGGGAGCGGGATACTCGCGGTCTTTGGCTTCGAGTTCGGCCTCCTTGGCCTTATCGTCTTTCGCCTGACGTTTCTCTTCGATGACGTCAATGCCCTCGTTGATGTAGCTGGGCCCAAAGATATTGATCCGGGTCTCGCCGATGGATACCGGTCCGGCTTTGGCGCCGCGGGAGAATTTAGCCGCGAGGTCATGGCTGAGCACGATAGTCTCGCCGCTGACGTCAAACTCGCCCCAGGCGAAAGGATTCTTGCGGCCCTTCAATTCGCCGAACCGCCGGGCGAGCCGCGCCATTTGCTCCACGTCTTCGGTATCCACTCCGATGATGATCGCGTGCGCCAATGGCAGGGTGCGGTCGAGGCCGGTGACGGATTCCTTTTTAGTTGCCGCTGGCAGAGCGGCGGGGGCGTCCGGAGCGGACTCCTCGACAGGCGGGGTGTCCGGCGTGGGGGGATCAACGACATCTGGCGCAGCAGGTGCGGGGCCGTTGGCTTCAGGTGCATCCGGGGGCGCGGGATCCTCCTTTCCCTCCTCCAGTGGTGGCTCGGGCTCGGGCGGCAGATCGGAAGGATTGACGGGCACGTCCAGGTTGTCGAACTCCTTTTCGGGTGCCTGCTGCATCAAGGCGACGACGTTTATATAAGGCGATGCATTCGTGACGCCGGGGAAGGATTTCACCTTGGGGAGGAGTTCCCGCCATAGCGGCTGCCCCTCCTCTGGCCCCTCCTCTGGCCCCTCCTCTGTCTGCGTCAGCCAGCTCCGGCTGTCGTCCATCATATAAAGAGGCGGCTCGACTGCGAGCCACTCGTCTTTGATGCGTTTTTCGAATCCGCTCATGACCGCAATGACGACGATGAGGACGCCCACGCCGAGCGCGACGCCGAGAATGGAGATCACCGTGATGATGGAAATGAACGTGCGCTTCGGCTTCAGGTAACGCAGCGCGAGGAACCAACTGAATTTCATGGCCGCCATAGTGAGAGCCGGTCGGGGAATGGCAACGGGCTTTGTGGGAAGGTGCCCGGTGCCGGGAATCGGGAACCGAGCACTTGCCCATTTAGCCCGGCGCGTGCTATGCGCCGTCATGGAACTCCACAACGGCATCCACCTCGCCTACTGCACCAACATTCATCGCGGTGAAACATGGCACGAGACTCTCGCGGCCCTGGAGCGGCACACTCTGGAAGTCCGGGACCGGGTCTGCTCCGGCAAGCCTTACGCCATCGGTCTGCGGCTCGGCGTCCAGGCGGCGCTGACGCTTTACGACAAGGCGGAACGGACGGCATTCCAGCGCTGGCTCGAGCGGCACGGCTGCTACGTTTTCACGATCAATGGATTCCCCTACGGTCATTTCCACGGCAAGCGGGTGAAGGAGCAGGTCTTCCAGCCCGACTGGTCCACGTCGGCTCGCGTGGAGTACACGCAGGCGCTGTTTGAAATCATCGCCGACCTTGTCCCGCCGGGAGTCTCCGGCAGCGTGAGCACGGTGCCGGGTTCCCACAAGGAACTCATCCGCGATGCGAAGCACGAGGCGGATATTCTGAAGAACGTGCGGGAAACTGGCGACTGGATCGCGAGACTGAGCGATGCGCGGGGCGTAGATCTGCACCTCGGGCTGGAACCGGAGCCGCTGGGCTACATCGAGAACACGCCGGAGACGCTGGCGTTCTTTGAAAAGCTCGGTCGCAGTGAGTCGGTGCAGCGCTGTCTCGGGGTCAACTACGACACCTGCCATCTCGCGATCGAATACGAGGAGCCGCAGGTAGCCCTCAAGCAACTCCGGGAGGCGGGCATTCGACTCAGCAAGCTGCATCTGAGTTCTGCTCTGCGGCTGCGGCCCGAGCGCGAGGCTCTGGATCGCCTGAGAGTTTTCCAGGAGGACGTGTATTTTCACCAGGTCATCGTCCGTCGCGACGACGGCAGCCTCCACCGCCACCGCGACTTGCCCGAGGCGCTTGCGGCCGCCGCTCTGAAAAAACCGGGGAGCGGCGACGAATGGCGCGTGCATTTTCACATCCCGCTCCACGCCGCGCCGGATGAGCTTTTCCAAAACACGAGCGATCACCTCACCGGTGCGCTGGATGTGCTCGCGACGGATCCCGCGCTATGCCAGCATCTGGAAATGGAAACCTACACGTGGGAGGTTCTGCCTCCGGACATGCGCTCAGCCACCGTGGAGGATCAGTTGGTGAAGGAGTATGAGTGGACGCTGGCCGAACTGTCGAAGCGCGGGCTTGCGTGAATTCCCTACGGTAGCGTTACGGGGAAAGCACCGGATGTCGCACCAACAGCCACGCGGAAGTAGCGCGCTGGCATCCCGACGACAGGCACGGGAGTGAATGGCCAGGTGCCGGGATTGCCGTCGCCGGTGACTGTGACGCTGGTGTCATCGCGGGTCCAGTGGGTGAGGTCGGGGCTGGTGTAGCCGTGGTAGAATTTGCCATTTACGGTGGCGAAGCCTGCGTTGGCGGTATTGCCCGAAATGGAAAGGCTGGCGACGCGAAACACGCTGGCAGCGTTGTTGGGATCAGTGCCGGCGAGGGCTTCCGCGGCGTCGGAGGCACCGTCCCCGTCGGCATCGCCGGTTCCGGCTGGCGGCGAGCCGGTCCAAGTGACGTTACGAAGTCTCAGGAACTCACTGGCCACATCCACCCGGGCCCGGAGATGCAGCGTGGCGCTGACGATGTTATCCGGGATGATGTAGGTCAGGCGAAAAGTGTTCTTCAACGGAACTGACAGCGCCGCTCCTGCCGGATTGAACTCGTCCTTCGCCGGATCATACACGGCCGGGGCCACGGGTGCTCCTTTCAGGATACCGTCGGCATCTTTATCAAAGGGGGGCGCAATCAGGCGCACGGTGGAGTTGGCGGTGCCGTCATTGAGGATCAGTTCCGCATCGAAGATATCAGTGTCTTCGAAGTTGGAGGTCGTGCTCGTTTCCTCTGCTTCAATATCCAGGGAGAAGGCGACGGTGCCGCTGGTGCCGGTCAAGTTCACCGTTTCGGTCGAGAAGTCAGCGATGGCGGTGGCCGCAGTCATGTCGAGACCGCCAGTGACCGGCGTCCAGCCGGTGGGCGGGCCGTTGGAATAGACATTGGTAGAGTTCGCTCCGATGGAGAAGGTTCCGACAAATTGCGGCGGGGCGGCGACGGTGATATTCACTCCGGTAAAGCAGGACGGGTCTGCTTTGTCCGTGAGGATGGCAGTGATCGGTCCGCCGTCAGCAGGCATCCCAGTGACCGGAATACTCATGCTGTAAGCACCGGAGGTGACGCTGGCGCCGCCGACGGGCGTTCCCAGCCGGTTGAAGCTGACATTCCAGCCGGTGGGGGACACGGCACCGGCGGGTGTGGCGCGGAGGTTGAAGTCCACGGTGTGAGCGGCGGGATTGCCTGGCTGGCCGTTAAGGTTCCGGGTCACGCCCGTGGCAGTCACAGCGAATCCGCACTGGTCGCTGAAGCTGATTTTCCTGACATCGAAGAAGTCGCTGGCATCAATCCCCTTTGCTTCCACGACCAGTTGAACCGAAAGCGCGTTGGCTGGGACGAACGCCTCCATCCGCATTACATTGCTGATCGTCGTGGCCAGTGCCTCGCGCTTGAGATTGAATTCATCCAGGAGGGGATCGTAAGGCGTCGGACTGCCGTTGAGCAGACCGTTCCCGTCGGCGTCGAAAGGCGCGATCAAGTTGATCACTGAAGTCCCGACCGCGTCGGTGACGATGAGTTTCGCACGGAAGTTGTCCACGGATTCAAAATTGGATCCGGTGCTGGTTTCGCGGGCGACGAGTTCGGCGGCAAAGCCAACGGCTCCGACGGCGGAGAGATCGAACACGGGCGAACGGAATTCGCGCCAGGTGTCAGCGGCGGAATTTGTAATGGTGATCACCGGGGCCACTCCGGTTGTCGCTACCCATTGGGTGGGCAGCGGCGCGGCAGAAAGGAAACTGGCGGTGACGCCGCCAAAGGAGCGGCTGCCAATGAACGCCTGCGAAGTCAGAACCACTTGCGCGGTGATTGCAGGGTTGGCTGCATCGGCCACCGTGACCGTCACCGGCGAAGCGGCGATGGGGTAGGGGCCAAAGGAAGTCGTGGCTCCGCTGGTCCCTGTGGCCGGCGACCCGGCGGCGGCGGTGGCCGGCGTGGTGCTGACGATTTTCCATGCATTGGAGACAAACTGGCCGGTGACCAGAACAGAAACCGTGAAGGTGTCGTCCGCCGGATCAACGGTGCCCTGCTGCTGGCGGGCGAAGGACTGCGCTGCCGCCTGGAGAGTGCCGCCTGGCGGGGTGACGCTGACTTGAGTCGTGCAGGGAGGCGTAAAGGCGGAGGTGAAGGTGATCACCTTGGGACTCGCTGAAACGGGGAACGGGCCGAAGGTCGTGGGGGCGTCATAGTTACCGGACGGGACTGCGGGATCATCGCTTGTCCAGCCAGCCCCCGCGTTCACTCCCGCAACGGTCGCGTTGAAAGTGAAAGTGTCGTCTCCGGTGAAATAGGGCGTTCCGTTATCACTCCGGCTCGCGAGGTCAGTGGTAGCGTTGATGAAGCATCCGACTTCGGCGGACAGTTCGACAGCCATGGCGATGTCGGAACTTGTCAGGACGGTATTGCGGACGGAGATGGCCAGGGTGTGTTCACCTTCTGCGAGGCTGATGATTTGCTTGATGGTCCGCGCGCCAGTGGTGGCGTTCGCGGTGCCGGCGGGAAGGGAAAGATCCAGAGTGCGCAGGACATCCTCTGTCGCCGTGCCTGTGCCGCCGGCGAGGACTTCCGGAGTGGCTGCATAGCTGTCGAGGTTCGGCGGCGTCGTGGTCGCCATGAGAATGGCCGAGATGAGTTCGCCGTCGAGATAGATGTAGGCTCCGTCATCAATCAGGTAGCGGATGCGCGGCTTGATGAGCGAGCCATTTCCGGGCGGCACGGTAAAGGTGGTGCGGAAGTAGGCCGCCCGCCGGTTGGCGTTGGGTGCCGTGCCGTTGGGGGTAGTGAGTGTGCCCCCGGTGCCGAATGCGGTGAATTCGGGGTTGGGGTTGGTCTGAGTCACGGTGAAATAGCCTGCTGCGCCGTAGCCAATGGGCCCCTGCGCCAGTTTGGAATCGTAGGAGTTGGCCGTCGCCGGTATCCCCACCAGTGCGGGTGCTGCGCCGAAGACCGGGCCGTTATACTGCGCCGCGAAGTCCGTCGCCTTCAAATACCAGGTCGCATCAAAGTCAACATCCCCACCGGCGGGAACATTCGGCATCGCCCCCATCGGATGCATGACGGCCCAAGTGTGATCCCAGGGAACAAGGACGGACTGCTGCGCCTGTGACTTGGCTGTGCTCAGGACAATGGCGGTGAAGAGGGGTAGCAAGTTTTTCATGATGGCCCATCCTTGCCTGGCGCTTTGGTTTGCACCAGCATAAACTTTGCGGGCATGGCATCCTCGGAACTCCGTTGATCCGGAATCGTTCCGGCCTGGAATTTTCCTGACCCTGTTTTAGCCTCCCTGCATCCAGTCATGATTCGCCTGCTGCTACTTCTTACGCTCACCCTGCTTCCGCGCTACGCCTGGTCGCAGGCAGCCGACGCCGCATCGCTCAGGCGGTCCGTGGTGATGCAGAATGCAAAGTTGATCCACGCCAACTACTCTGACTGTGTCGCTGAGGCGAAGAAGATGCAGAGCGCCATCCTTGCGTTGGTTTCAGCGCCCGATGCCGGGAAACTGGATGCCGCCCGCAAGGCGTGGACCGCGGCGCGGCGTCCGTATTTGCAAACGGAAGCCTATCGTTTCTACGCCGGGCCCATTGATGACCCGGACGGACCTGAGCTACTGCTCAACTCCTGGCCGCTGGACGAGAGTTTCATCGAAGCTCCGCAGGGCAGCGTAGAGCCGGGCATCGTCGGAAATGACCGACTCTGCCCGCGGATTACGCCATCGGCCCTGGTCCGCCTCAACCAGGCTGACGGTGAAAAGAATATCGCCTGCGGCTGGCACGCCGTGGAGTTTCTCCTCTGGGGGCAGGATCGCAGCGCCACCGGCCCCGGCGACCGTCCGTTTACTGACTACACCACCGCACCGTACGCAAAGCGCCGCGGTGAGTATCTCCAAGTCTGCGCTGATCTCATTGTGCAGCAGCTTTCCGGTCTGGTGGATGAATGGGCACCGGAAGACCCAAAAAACTATCACGCCAACTACCGCGCCGTATTTGAAGAGGGAGTGGACGACTCGGTGGAGCGTATCCTTTCCGCGCTCATCTTCCTTAGTGAAAACGAACTCGCGGGCAATCGGCTCCAGGTTGCGTGGGACACGAAAGACCAGGAGAACGAGCACTCGTGCTTCAGCGACACCACCTGGCAGGACAATGTGATGGATGCCATGGGGCTGCAAAACGTCTGGCTCGGTGCTTACGTCAGCCCCGACTCCACCAAGCTGACCGGCCCCGGACTGCGCGACCTCTGCCTCTCGTTGCATCCCGATATGGAACCGAAGATCACGGCGCTCATCGAAGCCAATGTCGCCAAAGCCAGGGCCATCCCGCAGCCGTTCGATCAGGCTCTCGCTGGCGACGATGACGCTCCCGGACGCAAGTCGGTAATGGCGCTCATCACATCGCTGGAGGACACTGGTGAGGAACTCCGCAAGCTGGCGCGGGCACTGAATATCGAAATCCCTGAAGTCCCGCCGGAAGGCGTAGAAGGGTAGAAGGAAATGAAAAATGAAAAATGCAGAATGAAGAAGTCCGGAAGTAGTCATCGAATGCTGCGAATCCTGCTTCGCTCCTCATTCTGCATTTTTCATTTTTCATTTTGCCTTCGACTTGCCGCCGCCCCGCCGGTTAGCACTGGGGGCCGGGAATCTTTCTCAGCACCGTTTACCGGTCTCTCGCGGCAGCACCGGCGCGAGTTTGCCACCGGTAACTCTTTCTTCTCGGACAACTGGGTTAGTGCTCCGGCCACAGCTGCGAATCGAGACGGACTGGGGCCGCTCTTTCATGCGCGCTCGTGCAGCTCGTGTCATTTGAATGACGGTCGCGGTGCGCCACCCGCGGGCGATGAAGTAATGACCGGGCTCCTGCTGCGGCTCAGCGCCGCCGATGGCACGCCGGACAAAATCTACGGCGACCAACTCGCGGTGCGGGCCTTGCCAGGTGCGCTGCCGGAGGCGGAGGTGAAAGTCACATGGATCGAGTCCTCGGTGACGTTCGCCGACGGTGAAGTCGTGAAATTGCGCCGCCCTGACATCAAGGTCACACGCTGGAATTACGGCGAGCCTGCGCCCGGCATGATGATGAGTCCGCGTCTCGCCCCGACGCTCGTGGGCGGAGGATTGCTGGAAGCCATCGCCGCCGCCGACATTGAGAAGAACGCCGACCCTGACGATAAAAACAGCGACGGAATTTCCGGCAGAATCAACCATCTGTGGGACACGGCGAAGCAGACGAAAGTCCCGGGCCGATTCGGTTGGAAGGCCAACGTCGCCACCCTTCGTCAGCAGGCCGCCGCCG
>JANOZA010000751.1:0-3394 GCA_031429155.1 Verrucomicrobiota bacterium
GGCGAACTCCAGGTCGCCTTCGCAGAATCCGTCTGACGCTGCCCGGGCAAACCCCGACCTCACAGCGCATCGCAAAATTCCTCCAGAGTGAGTCCGGCCTGTTCAATGATGCCGCGCAGGGTGCCGGGTTTGAGTGGCTTGTGCATGGGGACGACAATGGTGCGCGCTTCCCGGCGCAGGATGCGGTGCGAGCCGGTCTGGCGAATTTCCGTGAAACCAAGTCGGCGCAGTGCTTTCACTACTTCCTCGCCGGTGGCGTCGCGGGGGACTTTCATGCCACGGCCAGTTCGGGGTCTTCCACGAAATGAAGTCGGATGCGCTGGGGCGCAGGGCGGTCGTGGAAGTAGCCGGTGACGGCATCAAGGAGCATGGTATCGAGTTCTGCAAAGCTGTCGCCCTGAGTGGTGATGCCGCCGCCGTGCGGATCATCCCAGCGGGCTACATAGCCGCCAGACTCGCCGCAGGACAGAATGGAAAAGGAAAGAACTTGCATAGCGGGAGAGTCGCGGAGGAGGCGGAATTTGCAAGATTTCTCTAAAGTTTGCCAGCGGGGTGGCGAACGCACCCTCAGCGTTTCCCGAACTTGCGCGTGAGTTCCTGGAAACTGATCTGGATGAGCGTCGGCCTGCCTTCGGGGCAGCAGTAGGGCATGTCGCAGGTGAGGAGGCGGGTGACGAGGGAGGTGACGCCGGCGGTGTTGACGGGAGGCTGGAGGCGGGCGGCCTGGCGGGCGACGGCGGCGGCGATGGCTTCGTCGTCGAGGCGGCGCTGCGGAGCGCGGTCACCGGCGTTTTGGAGATCGGAAATCAGGGCACTGATGAGTGCAGGGGTGTCGCCGTCGCCGGTGTAGAACGGCGGGAGGCTGTCTATGATAATGGTGTTCGCACCGAAATCCTCCGCGCCGACTCCCATGAGGCGCAGGGTTTTCAGGTGGGGGCGGAGAAAGTCATACTCGCGAGGGCTGAGGGCGACGGTGATGGGGCTGAGAAGTTGCTGGCTGGCGACGCCGCCGGCCGCAGCGCGGGTGCGGGCTTCTTCAAAGAGAATGCGTTCCCATGCGGCACGGTGATCGAGAATGACGAGACCTTCGTCGCCCTGGAGGAGCCAGTAGGAATCGCTGAGGGGGGCGAGGATGCGGAAAGGGAGAGGGGGGGGAGACCGGTGATCAGTGATCGGTAATCGGTGCTCGGTGGGTGGAGGGGATTCAGGCGGCTTTGGGGACTCTGGCGGGGTGCCATCAGACACATCTGTCTTATAGGTCCTATCCGTCCCATGAGACCGCTCCTGCGTCACCGGCAACAGCATCGGCTGGCGTGGCGCCGGTCGCCACTGCACGGCGGGCGGCTCAACCGGAATGGCCGGCGAGGCTTTCACAGGAGCACGTCCGCCGCGGAGCACCGCCCCGAGCATTTCCATGAGCGCCGACTGCACGCCAAGGCCGTCGCGGAAGCGGACCTCGCGCTTCGCGGGATGGACGTTCACGTCCACTTCGTGCGGGTCCAGTTCGAGGAAGAGGAAGGCGACGGGCCATGATCCGCGCGGCAGGGCTTCGGCGTAGGCGCCGCGGAGGGCGTAGTTGAAGACCGGGCTCTCCACGGGCCGGCGGTTGAGGAAGGTGAACATCGTCGCACGGCTGCTCCGGTGGACGCCCGTCTCGCCGATGAATCCGGCAACCGTCACGCCCCGGAGTGTTTGGCGCGGGACTTCGAGGAGTTGGCCAGCCACCTCCACACCGGCGAGACCAATGATCCGCTCGCGGAGATTACCGCTCCCCGGCAGATGGAAAATGAGACGCTCGTCCCGGGTCAGGCTGAAGGCGATCTCCGGATGCGCCAGCGCCTGCACGCGGACCTGCTGTTCGATGTGGCTGAACTCCGTATTCTCGGCCCGCAGGAACTTCCGCCTGGCGGGAACATTGTAGAAGAGGTTCCGCACCTCAATGTGGGTGCCGGGAGCCTCCCCAGCGTCGGCCACACTGATGAGCCGCCCGCCTTCCACGAGCACCTGCGTGCCGCTCAGCGCGGAGGGTTCGCGTGTGGTCAGCGTGAAACGCGAGACACTGGCGATGCTCGGCAGGGCTTCGCCGCGGAAGCCCATGGTCGTAATGGCGGCGAGGTCTTCCTTGGTCCGCAGCTTGCTCGTGGCGTGACGTTCCAGGCACAGCACCGCATCCTCGCGCCCCATGCCGCCGCCATCGTCCACGATCTTGATCAGCGCCGTCCCGCCGGAGCGCACGAGAATATCAATTCTGCGCGCGCCGGCATCTATAGAGTTTTCCACCAATTCCTTGACGACTGAGGCAGGGCGCTCCACTACTTCACCAGCCGCGACCTGGCTGGCGAGTGCATCGGGTAAAACCTGAATTATTTGCATGCCTAAGGCAAGATCACGGGCTATTCTCCGTAACGGCAAGAGAAATCTGCCGTCGCGTCACTTTCTAAAGCTTACCGACCGTAAACAATGCTAGTTTCCATCACCCCATCCTGAATATGATCCGCATCACGGACAGCGCTGCCGACCAGCTTCGCGAACTTCTCAAAGACAGAGCAGAAGACGGGGCGGGCTTGCGCCTGATGGTGGAAAAGGGAGGATGTGCCGGCCTCTCCTACGCGATGAAAATTGATCAACCGGCCCCCGGTGATGATGTGGTGGAAAAGGGGGGCGTGGCGTTCTTTACCGATGCGGCGAGCGGTCACTACCTGCACGACTGCGAGGTGGACTACGTGGATACGCTCGCAGACCGGGGCTTCAAGATTCACAATCCCAACGCCGTCCGGAGTTGCGGCTGCGGAACTTCTTTTGAACCTTCTGCCGCCGGGCCTGTCCAATCAGGACCAGCCGTGCCCGACGGCCAGGACTGCACCAGCGTGACCAGCGCTGCCTGAAATTCTCCCCTCCTCGTACCAACAACCTCGAACCTAATAAAACAGTATGGAACCCAGAGTGCAATTTATGCACGCGCCCCGCGGCGGATGGTCGCGGGCGACCAGTGCCGTGAGGCGAACCGATGGCGGCCTTTTTTGGTGGTCCATCGCCATCACGGTGCTCCTCGGCCTCGCAGTCTTCTCCTGGTTTTTCTGCATCTACGTAGCCACGCATCCGGAGAAGCCGTTCAACTACAGCCTGCTCAACCGCTTCCATAAGCTGGAGCCACTGCGGCTTTTCAACGAGAAGGACATCCCTGCGGGCAAGACCAGCTCTCACAAGGATATGTACCAGACCTTCTTCGACTTCAGCGAGGAAAACTTCGCTCAGAAGAACACTGATCTGCACCGCGCCTACATCACGAATTACAAAGATGAACGACCGCTCTACATTCGCGGCAGCTTCAAGGTGGTGCATTCGCGCCAACTCACGAAGGACGACGTCTTCACCTGCGGAACGATCGCCCGCG